>JAIOTL010000371.1 GCA_021106775.1 Planctomycetota bacterium
ACACACTCACCTCAACCGCATACGGAATCCCGTTCTCAAGCGTGTTATCCCATTCATCCTTGTATTCCGCACTCCCCTCAGCAAGCGCAATATACTCCGACTCGTTCGTGGGCTGCTCATAATACTTGAAATCAAGCGCCTTCACCTTGTCATAAATCTTTATCGCCTTCCCACCGTCCACCGGGTCAGTATCAATAAAAAAATCCTCTCGCCGATATAGCGTGTACAACTCACCCTCATCATTCTTCACCAGATAATAGCCCACTTCAACGATGTCGGACTGTTTGTTGCCGATTCTCAACTTGCTGTCAAGGGACGTTACAAAATGCAGCGAATCATAGGCATCTTCATCGTCGCCATTGTCTTCACCGATGAAATAATTTACCTCCATTACCTCCGCAGAGGTTGTGTCATCACCACTTGTCCCACCGCCTTCTTCCCCCTCTGCTTCCGCAGTATTTTTCGCTTCTTGCTTCTTCAAATCATCAAGCTGATACACAAAAGTCGCTTCCAAATCCCGCGCAATAAGGTTCAATATTACTGGTCCAATCTTCTGCGCTACAGAACTCGCTTCTACTTCATCACGTTGATTAATTATATTTATAACCACACCTCCGACAAACGCCATGATAATTGTCGTTATCGTTATCGCGATTATAATCTCAACTAACGTAAGCCCTGATTTGCCAGAATTCTTTATCATAATCACTAACCCCCCTGATTGCTTTCTTCTTCTGCTGCAAGACTTATCTGCTCAGGTTTAATATATGTTTCCACTGTGAGCTTGCCTTGTTCATCTTGACCAAGAACTGGCGGATAAACTATAACCAACTTAATTCTTACAACCTTAACAACAGGAAGTTCCTCTTCTTCTTCGTCAACAGGATATTCTTCCTCCTCATCAGCATCGTCAGATAATTCAGATTCAATATCAATCTCTTCATAAGTTTTCGTTACCGAGTATCGAAAATCTTTATACTGCTCGCCATACCTTTCAGTATCAACTTCCTGCTCACCCGATTCATCCCTGTATCCATCCTCCATTGGACTCTCAGTAATTTGATATGCACTTGCCACCTCAATCGCCATAAGTTCCGATGCCAAAAGCGAGGCAAGCCGATTATCCGATGATGCCATTGTCGTACGTATTGTATTTGTACTTATTTCGAGAACGGTAACAATTGCTGTGCCTGCAATCAGAACCGCCAGGGCGCATTCAATCAGACTCAATCCTTTATTTAATGAAAAAAATCTCTTCAACATATTAGTCCTCGAAATCGATAACTTCCTTGAATTCTTTGTACCCGTCAAAATACGTTACAAGCGCAGTTAAAGCGTTTAACTCGATTGAAATTTGTTTCTCTTTGGTGTCATCTTTCTTTTTCTTCTCTTTCAGATGAACGATATGTCCAGATGCTATTCCTATCGGTGAAATCTCGATTCTGACTAAATTATCGGTAATCCCCGATTTCTCACCGACTTGAATGTCTTCAAACTCAACATCCTCGTGAAGCTGTCTATAAAAAAGCTTCTTTCTGATTTCCTCTTCTTCATCATCGTCATATTCTTCGTCGCCGTCGTAATATGAGAGTTCGTCGCCCTCAAGTTCCGGAACAAGAAGCCAAAAAGCATTATTATCGAGGTCGTAAACAATACCATAGTTTATGCCTTTCATTGCCGCCTCAGCACGTGCGAGTCCTATCAAGTTCCCAATGGCACGTGCTTCCGACCGAATACGCTCGTTGGGTATCAAATCTCCGAAATTCGCAGCAACAATCATCAATGCGATGCCCATAATCAGGATGACTATCATGAGTTCAACAAGGGTAAATCCAGCGCAATGTGTTTTTGTCTTCATTTTCATGCTTTTTTCGAGTAAACCATGATTTTAAAACGACTACCCACTCGAAGTGTCAAAAAAAAACTTGCATTGAACCGATTCAAAACTGACTCGTTATAGAAAAAGCTGGACGATAAAGGAAGTTTTTGTTGAGTAAACCAAGAATTGTTTGATTAAAATTGAAATGCTGATAAATAGTTGTTTAAATGTTACTATTCAAAATCTTCACAAAAATTAATTAATCAAATCTCATTTAAGGATTTTTTTCATGGAAAACAAAATCATACAATGCCCCAGTTGCAGCAAGAAAATGCAAATACCACCGACATTTTTCGGTAAAAAAATTAAATGCCCTCAATGCTCATCGATACTTGTAATAGATGTTCAGGGCGGTGTTACACTTGGCACACCAGCTGCACCTCCGCCAGCACAAGCACCAGCTCAGAAAGTCCCGGCAGCACCGGCAGCATCAGCACCGCAAAAGCAGGAACCGGCAAAAAAACTCGCAAAACCCAAACCAAATCTCAGACCAACATCAGCAATTACAAAACCAAAAGCCAAAATGAAAAAAGGTGTAAAAGTTGCTGGTAAAGCATCAAAAATCAAGCTTAGAGTCCAAAAAATCAAGCCCAAAAGAAGATTGTCCGGAATCAAAATTCAAAAAACAGAAAAAAAAGTCAATAAAGATAAAATCTCTGCTGTTTCAAGAGTTGACAGAAAACAAACCGGTGGAATGCTCTCAAAAATTGGGATATTTCTCGGTATTATCGCAATTGTCGCAGCAATCGCATTTTTAGTAATCGGCGGGGAAAAGAAAAAACCTGATAAGGACATTACTCCAAAACAAGCGGTTCCAACATCAATCACCTTTTTAGACCAGGGCGAAAAGGAAATTTTCGATTACAATGAAAAAGGCGGGAAAATCCATCTTTGGCACAGGAAAATTAATTCTGACATTGCAATCCCGAACGCAAAATTCGACCAGAAAAAGAAAATTCTTGAAATACGCGACGAAACTGAATTCGTGAAAATCGCAGGAAAAACATACAAAGTCGGGTATAACGATGAAGACGACCTCAGACAGGTTGAAACACCGGAAATTGAAGTAATAGTCAATGATTTCTACATCAGCCGCAAAGAAATTACAATTGGGCAGTACCGCAAATTCACAAAGTACATTGATTTCCTATATACCTGGCAGGACACGCTTGATGATGATGCAAAAAAAGATTATTACCGGAGTCCAAAATTTTCTGAGAAATACCTGAGACAAGCAGCAGTTATTGACCCAGCGTTTTTCAACCATCCCGACCAACCTGCTGATATTCGCCATTCCGTTGACCCAGTTTGGGAAGATGACCCTGCAGTTTACAAGATAAGCTGGTGGAGCGCATACGCATATTGTGCTTGGGCAAACGGTCTTGACCCGAACAAAGGAAATCTGCCAACGGAAATTGAATGGGAGATAGCTGCACGTGGAACAGAAGGATATCTTTATCCATGGGGAAACAAATCCACCGATTTGAAAGCTCCTGAGGATGCTGATGACCGCGAAATCCTCTCAAAATACGGTTATTACCCGGGTTCAACGAAACCTTATGACCCGAATCCGAAAATTACTAAGGATAAAATTGAATATCATGAGCCGAAAATGAATAGCCACGGCATTTATGATATGGCAGGTAATGTCGGTGAATGGTGCTTTGATACGTATGTCGGGAAACTGTATGTTTACCTCAAGGAAATTAATATGATTGAGGATGCCGATGCGGAAACTCCCGCGGAATTCAAAATCTTGTACCAGGGTGGGGCAAGCGAGGAAGAACTTCTCAAGTTTGGCATCGAACCGACAATGAGAGGCGCACGAATAAATTCTGGAGATTTGAATGCAACTGACAGGCTTCCACTGCTTAAGTTCACATACCGTACTCGCGTTGAAGCATCGAACACTGATTTTGCAATCGGCTTTAGATGCGTTTATTACAAGGATTCACCTGCACCAAATGCTGCGATTTTGAAAGAACTCTACGATCGCAGGAAGAAAATGGTCGAAGAAAAGTGGGAGAAGAGAATCAAAGCAATAATGGATGAACTGAAACTGAAGTACAACGAATAATCTCAGTGATTCTCAGGCTATCTTCTACAAACATATTAATTCCGCACGCAATTCTTTGGGTTCGAAATTAAAAAGGGTGCTATGCACCCTTTGAATGAATCAAAACTTAATTGACAAAATTACTCAGGCGTAACGACTTCTTCCTCTACCGAAGCCTTGTCCTTGAGTGAAATTACCTTGCGAATAAACTTGATGAGTTCCTTACCATCTGACTCGGGAACAACGCTGCCTGCTTCGATGCAGTCAATTGCGGTCGTCAATTTCCAATCTTTTGCAAATTTCGAATCTCTCAGCACATCAGCAAATCCTGTTACTCCTGCTGCGAACTTGAACGATGGCGATGCAGACGCGAAGGATTTACGCTCATTTTCGATGAAATATTTCAGCAGATGAGATTCCGAATCAGTGATATTGTGTTTATACCTGATTTTGAAAATACCCAGTTTCCCTGCAAACTCGGCAGGCTCTTCGACTTCCATCGTCTGCACATTATGAAGTCTCAACTCGTAAACTGCGGTAACATTATGTCCGGGTCCGATATCACCTGCATCCACAAGGTCGTTATCAAAATCCTCGTCTTTCAACGCACGAACCTCATAGCCGATAAGCCTGTATTCATCAACCAATGTTGGATTGAACTCTATCTGAATCTTCGTGTTTGATGCGACAATTTCAATCGTTGACGCAAGTTTGTCACCAAGAACCCGTTGAGCATCCTTTTTGCTGCCAATATAGAAATAATTACCATTACCCGTTTTTGCAATATGCTTCATCATATCGTCCTGCAGATTTCCGCTTCCGTACCCGAAAATGCTCAGCGAAATCCCTTTCTGCGACTTTGTGTTGATAATTTCCTGAAGCTCCTTATGGTCGGTAACCCCAACATTGAAATCACCGTCAGTACACATAATCACACGGTTTATCTCGCCTTCGACAAAGCAATCGTTGGCAAGGTCATATGCGTTGGTGAGACCAGCGGCACCAGCTGTTGAACCTCCTGCCTTAAGTTTGTCAAGAGCATCGATTATTTCATCTTTATCCAGCGTCGGCTCAAGAACAATTTTTGCACCGCTGGCATACGTGCACATTCCAACCGTATCGCCAGGTTTCAGGTATTTAACGAGTATTTTCATGCTTTTTTTCACCAATTCCAGCTTATTCGTCGCCATCATCGAGCCTGAAACATCAATCAGGAACGTCAGATGTGCAGGACGCCGTTCTTCGTTGGTGATTTCCTTCGCTTTGAGTGCTAGTCTTAAGAAAGCGGTTTTTCCGTTGTTGAACGGATTGTCAGCAAGCTCGGAATACATGGTTAAAATCTCATCTTCGGGTGCTTTGTAATTATAATCGAAATAATTGAGAAACTCCTCAACCCTGACCTGCTCACTCTTAGGTAAAGTTTCGTAACCAACCTGATTTTTGCAGAAAGTGTACGTTGCGGTATCAACATCGGTCGAAAATGTTGATTTCGGATGTTCAAGCACGCTTTTGAATTCATTTATTTTGTATTCCATGAATTCATCTCTGTTAAGTTCGGTTTCAGGCGGTAGTTCCTCTAATTCTCTCGACCCCGAGTTGTTTTGTATCATGCATCTCTTGCTCATATCCATGTTGTACATTGTGCCGGTTGTGGGATAACCTCCGCATCCAGAGATAATCAATGTTCCAACAATAAAACTAAAAAGCAGAATAACGGATTTACCTTTCATGATTCCTCCAAGTTTTTTGTTTACACTTTTATTCTTACTTCATTAAGATATATGCGCACCTTTATCTCATAATGAAGTTTCCATTTAATAGCATTTCTCGCTAAATCATTGATATTAACTGATTTGAATCAATCACAGATGTCTAAAAGTCTGACATGTTCGAAGTAAAACTATTCTCAATTATTTAACACTTATAGTGTACAAAACATGATAATGTTCAATCTATTTCGTTTATTTTACATTTTATTGGTGTAATTCTTATTTCGCATTCTCAGAAGCTGAATTTGTAAATCAATTGCTTTAAGATTTTTGCCACAGAGACACAGAGAACCCAGAAAAAATAATGAAACTGTCATTATGAACGAAGTGAGGAATCCAGGATGGTCAAATGCAAAACTGAGAATTGCTGCAATTCATTATTTCCAATGAAGACAATTATTAAGGTTCAAAGTTTACTATACAAAGAACATTTCAATGAAATCCTAATATTACATTGCGCTAGCCTGGATTCCTGCGTTCGCAGGAATGACAAAGGGGTGTTAATCACTCCCCCCTTGTGGGGGAGTCGAAGAAAACGAGCTGAGAAGCGAAGTTTGATTCGGTGAGGGGTTATTTCTTTACAAAATCTGCAAATTCTGTGTACATCCAGTCATGGACGAAAGAAAAAGCAGGTTTACCTGCCTGCATTCGCAGGAATGACAAATGGGTGTATTATCTACACCATCTAGAGATTCTGTGAAATATACATCGGGAGGCAAGAAAAAACAGAAAGTCTACCTGGATTCTTCGCTTCAATCAGATGACAAAAGTATAAATACTCTACAACCTAGCTGATGTCCACAAGAGGATCACCTTCACCCACCGACTGACTGGTTTCGACAAATATCGCCGTTATCGTACCCGTGGTGTGAGCCCTAATCTCGTTTTCCATTTTCATCGCTTCCATAGTAAGCACAACATCACCCGAATTAACTTCATCACCAACATTAACTTTAATACTCAGAATCATACCCGGTAAAGGTGCTTTAACCGGATTTTTCATCTCAATTTTCTTTGCTTTTGCAGCTCTAATCGAGGATTCTGATGCTTGCTTATTAAAAGCAGCACTACGCATCAGGGCGGTTGTCTTTTTCTTCTCTGGTGCTGTATATGTCTCGCTTCCAGGGACTTCTGCAACGTTTGCAACCTGCATTCCCACTCCCATTGGCAGAAGTGGACTGACCTTTGCACCTGGAGATTTTATTACAACGTTCGAGCTGGGCAGCAACGGCAGAAATTCGATATCCACGACCATTTCCTCTCCATTTACAAGCACAACCGCCTGCTCATTCTCGATTGAGCGAATTTCAACAGAATAAGAGTGATCATTGATATTGAATTTATATTCGTTCTCGCTCATTTTGCTCCTCTATTGCTATCTTTTGTTTAATCTTTGATTATAGACGTTTAATACTGGACGCGTAGAAAACGCCCATGATGAAACAATATTGGGATAATCCAACACCGTTAATTGTTCACTTTTTGCGTATAAATGAAGCTCAGCATGAATTGCCATTGCAATCGCTGCGGAAATTTCCTTCATTTCCTGTTCTCTTTCCTTAAACAGTCTTTCTGCTTCCTCTTTCGCCTTTTTCGCTTCTGCACGTACAAGTGCTTGTTCTTTTTCTCGTTTAAGCAAGTCCTTGCGAATTAAAATCGTGGAAGAAGTCCGAGTACTTATCCTTGTACTTGACCCGCGAACTGGACTGTCATCCATCTCAATTGTTATCACTTGTTCCGCAGGTTCTTTCTTAGCAAAAACTCGACTGAATATATTGAGAATCAGAACAAGCATTGCCAAGCCAATAAAAACGTAAACAATCCCGAGAATTGATATCTGAATGCCGTTTGCTTTCTCGACATTATCCCAGCCGAAAGTTTTTTCGTATGCATTATCAGTCATAAATTGGATGAAATCAGCATAGTTCTTCTTGAGTATGAGTTTTGTATCCGCTTCACATTTTTGGATACTTTCAGCGATAATAGATTGTTTCTCTTTCTCACTTATTGATTCCGATTTAAGTTTATATTCAAGTTTGATACATTCTGTCATATCGCCCAAAATGACAATGTAATCGTCTTCCTTTATCCCAAATTTCCTTTTCGCAAGAAAAAGCACACGGTCTAAAGCATTAATTTCATCTTTGAGTGAATCTTCATTTTTCTTTGTGTTTTTGTCGTCATTAAAACTGTCTGATGTTGTTAATGCCTTATCTTTGATTGCAGCTTGATGTTTATCTATGCCATTCTCGGAAGCATAAATCGTACTGATTTGCATAGCAGTAATGAGCAAAATTAGAGTAATCAGCAGTCTAAATGCAATATTCATTCCTGACCCTCAAGCGATAAAAGACCAATTTAACACTAAATTCTCGAAACGCTAATCTAGATTTCAGGATTTTTAATACTTCCATTTTTTTTTTGTCATAAAATGATAAAATCGACGCGCTCATATCAATTTCTGAGCAATTAAGTAATTTTGGGGATTTTGAGGCAAATCACATAATGAAAATAACATTGACCATATCAAAAGGTGAATTTGCAGGCAAAACTTTTAATGTTGACAAGAAAGCGATTATCGGCAGATCGCCTAAAACTCATATCTGTATTGATGATGAGCTGGTTTCCAGAAAACATGCTGAAATTTTTGTGAAGACCAGCATGGTTTATATCAAGGATTTGAAATCGTCAGGTGGAACCTTTGTCAACAGCAAGGTGGTTTTAGAACCGCGAAAACTTAAATCTCGAGACAAAATCAGGATTGCCAATACCATTTTCGAAATAAAGATTCTCAAGCCTAAGAAGAGCAAAGAAAAAGCAAGCTTCATCAGTCCCAAACTCGGTAGAACACTATCAGATATTGTAAAATCCGATACCGAACAGATTGATGTAATTAACGACCTTGCAGCACCAGTTCTCGATAGTAAAGCGGTGAAAAAGCATGCTTCTCCTGAACCTGGTAAGATTGACATCTATAAAAATTCGCGGAATACTGAAGCAATTCAAGAACAGGCAATTGAAGTTGTTACAAAATATCGTAGTATTAAGCACTCTAAACAGAAATTCACCTTAAAAGGAAAACTCGGGTTTCTTACAATGTATTTCGATGAAATGCCGTTTTGGATGAAATCCGTGTTCGTTGTCGGCATAATCCTGTTCGCAATTCTCCTGTTTTACTTCGGATTTACCCTCTTCGATACAGAACCGCCTGAAATTCCTGACAGCGATAATACACCGATTTTCATCCCTGACAGCAACCAGAAGATACTTTGGCCCCCCAATTCGGGTTATCTGTCCGGTCTTATAAACAGTCCGTTTCATCCTCATAATCTCATTCAAACGTATACAGAATGCTTCATTATCGATTATTCAGACGGAAAAATAATCGTAAAAGGCAATATCGAGCTGAGAAACAGCAAAAAGCTTGTTGTTTTTCCAGGAGCTACGATTACAAATGCATACGAAGGAGCTGAATTCATCGAAGTTAAGGACTTTAACGGCGATGTTTGCACACTGCCATACGGAATCACCTTTGAGATTTCAGATTTCGGTGTTTTTGAACCAATGACGGATAATAGAGATGTTGTAAAGGAACAACTGGCTGACTATGAAAAAAGCCTTAATGAACTTGAGAAAGATGTTGATGCGTCTGAAAATGATGTGAAAACTGAGTAGTCCTCATGCACATTAAAAATCCTTGATTTTCCTTGAAAACTGACTTTTTTAGATAAAAATTGTACAAACAACGAATAATCTAAACAATATTTAGGCAATCCACTTAACATGCAGATGAATTTTCTTTTATAATAATTTGAAATTATTTGCGAAAAGAATAAACTTCTTGATGAGTCTTTTTCTAAACTAAAGGTTGTAAATTGTAATTTTACGATTTAGAGCCGGATTTTCATTGTTTACAGGAGTTATATAAAGTTTCTTGAAAATAAAAAAGAAATAATCGCAAAGATTATAAATTTAAATTGGGAGGATGTTAATGAAATCAAAATTGCTAATGATTGCATCTTGTTTGCTACTGATATTTTTGTCAAATGTAGCATGGGCTCAAACGAGCAAAGATGTGATTCCTCTTTCAGGAGTTATGACAGATAACCTTGGCAACGCGTTAAGTGGTAGCCAAACGGTTCTTGTAACAATTTTCGACAGTGCTGACCCAACAGCCAACATTCTGTTTGAAGAACAACATGAAATCACACCTTCTGCTGACGGCTCATATAGCTTGAGTATCGGTGCTGGAATTAACCCGGTTTCTCTTGAACCAATAGGGGGAATTCCTGAAAATGCGCTGACCGGCGACAGTTGGTATCTTGGAATCAGCGTAAATAGCGAGGAAATGACACCGAGACTTTTGCTGACATCCGCATTGTTTGCGATTAACACAAGCAAACTCGGTGGATACCTGCCTCCGGAATATGTGAAAACTTCTGGTGCAGGATATTTCAGCGAAAACGTAGATTTTAACAATAAAATCAATTTCAACGGAAATTCACTGTTCCACAATGAAGTCGAAATTGGCGGCAACGCAAAACTTACCGGGACGAACGATTATAATGGCGAGGTTGTTATAACGGGTGATGCATATATAACCGGCTTGGTTTATTACAAAGGTCAACCTATTCAGGATGTCTTTGTTGACCAGACTGGCGATACTATGACAGGAACCTTGAATCTGCCTGACAACGGTCTAACAGTCGGTGGAAACCAGATTTATCTTGATAATAATCGCGTTGGTATCGGCACATCGAATCCTTATGAAAGTCTGGATGTTGCTGGCGGAATCCGCATTGGTAACACAACTGGAACAAACACAGGCACAATAAGATTCGACGGTGCAAAATTCGAAGGCTACACTTCATCGGGCTGGGCTAATCTTTGCGGCTCATGGATGCGCTCTGGCAATAACCTTTATTACAACAATGGCAATGTCGGTATCGGTACATCCAGTCCGCAAGGTACTTTCCACGTTGTATCACAAGGAATTGTAAGCGGTTATGACCAGCAGTCAACCTATAGGTACAGTACGTATTTTTGCTCCCCTGGAAGCACATATTATCAATCTTTTATACCCGCCGTTACAGGCAGACTCACAACGGTCGAAATGTATGGTCGTTCATACAGTGGATATCGCAGTTTCCGTGCTTATATCTATGACGGATATGGAACAAGCCGGTTGATATATGTGAGTAGTTATCACACAATAACGACCAGTAATACATGGCACAGAATTAACACCAGCGTGAACCTAACGGCAGGAAGAACATATTCTTTACGATTCTACTTCACTTATTATGCTTATTGGTATTATGACAGATATAATTACTATACACGCGGAAGAGCAAGCGTTTCATCAAGCTATGACTTCAACTTCAGAACAACCATGGAGTACACTGGTAACATAGACTCGATTTGCGTGAGAAACGGCTCGTTGGGAATCAACACAACCAATCCAAGCTCATCTTATCAACTTTACGTATACGGAACTGCGTACTTCTCAGGCGGTTATACATCGTCTTCAGACTTGCGTTTCAAGAAGAATATCAAAACAATTGATGACGCTCTTGACAGACTCAGGAAGATGAAGGGCGTTTACTATCGCTGGCGTGAGGATAAATTCGACAACAAAACAATACGAAAAGACCGCCAAATGGGCTTCATAGCTCAGGAAATGGAGAGAATACTGCCTGAAGTTGTAATGACAGACGAAAATGGCTACAAGGCAATATCCTATGACAGAATAGCTGCGGTGGTTACTGAAGCAATAAAACAGCAGCAGCATGAATTATCCAAACTCAGCTCCGACATGAAAACCATGCGAAAAATCGTGTCCGGGATAATCTCAGTTGACGATGAATTGGCAATCATTGACGAGATAATTAAGCAGCAAGATGCACAAATAGATGCACAAATAACAGAATTAAACAATCAACTAAATAAATAAAAAAAGGAGCAACTTATGAAATGGAGAATTTTTGTTTGTGCAGTTGTTCTGTTGTTTGTGATAACCGGAAGTGTTGTTGCTCAAACGAGTAAAAACACGGTCGCTCTTAATGGTTATCTTCTAAATGACATGGGCGAAGCTGCACAGGGAGCGCATACAGTCGTCATCACTGTTTATGACGGTTCTGGCGAATTCGCATCCCCGATGTTTGCCGAAAAACATCAGGTTATAGTCGATGAAACCGGCAAATACAACATCGTTATAGGTCAAGGAGCAAACCCGCTTACAGATACGCCTTCTGAGGGAATTCCTTATGAGGTGTTCGAAAGCGATACTGCCTTCATAGGTATCAAAATTGACCTTGATGCTGAAATGACACCAAGATACAAACTCGGCGCAGCACCATTCGCGCTGAATGCACAATATTTCGACCATTTTTCAACCCGCGACCTTGCAAGATACTCTGAAGGCAATGTTTACGAAGGTGAACAGATTTTCGCAGGTGAAGTTACGATGAATAACGAACTTTACTTTGAAGGTAACTCAGAGTTTATTGGCGAAGTTAATTTCATGGGTGATGTTGATCTCAGCGGAACCAACAATTTCAACAATAAGGTAACGTTCGATGGTGACATTTATGTAAATTCAGTCAATCTCGAAGACATTTTCGTAAACACCGCAGGCGACACAATGACCGGCAAACTTTTCCTACCGGACGACGGTTTAGTTGTTGGAACGAACAGATTTGTTGTTGGTGCTAATGTTGGTATCAATAACGATGCTCCACTGGAACGGCTTGACATCGTTGATTCTTCGGGCTACGGTGCTGCCAGAATCAGCAACACTTCGAATGCCCTAATCGGTAACATTCGCTATAACCCGACCGACCGCAAATTCCAGGGTTACAATGGTACTATGTGGTTAAATTTCGGTGGTGAATGGTATATAAACGGTTCGAGTGTGTACTGGACTGCTGGGAATATCGGCATCGGTACCGATTCACCAACAGCACGCCTTCAAGTTATTGACCAGGGCTCGGAAACTGTTGACCAAAGCCAAACATCTATCAGATATATGGGAAGTATGACTTCGGCTTGGCAATCATTTAGGGCTGGTAGAACTGGAATTCTTACAAGAGTCAGACTTTATATGCGTTCAACCTCTTCCAGTGCAACTTGCACTGTTCGTATTTATACCGGTACTGGAACAGGCGGAACTATATTGGGAAGCTATAGTCGCACAATTACTTCCTCCACCACATGGTATGATTTTACATCATTAAATGCTCCTGTTACTAATGGCTCAACATACACAATCTATGTTTATAGCTCCACTTTTTATTGGTACCTTAATACAAACAGTTATCCATACGGATACACGTATCCTTACGGCACATCTTATGATTTCTGTTTTTACACGTATGTTAGACCGAAAGCAACTGTGATGTTTGTTGGCAGAAGCAGTCTTGGCGTAAACACCGAAAATCCTAATCCGAACTATGCGCTTGACGTCAGCGGAAGAGCGTATCTTCGTTATGGGTACAGCAGCTCGGACATTCGGTTCAAGAAAAATGTTCGCACGCTTGACAATGCGCTTGATAAAGTTCTGAAACTCAACGGATGCTTCTTCGATTGGCGTACTAATGAATATGCTGACAAGAACTTCAATAGGGATACAGATATCGGGTTTATTGCTCAGGAGGTCGAGAAAATCATACCAGAGCTTGTCTCGACTGACACCGAAGGCTATAAATCGCTGTTCTATCCGCAGTTCACAGCGTTGCTTATTGAAGCGACGAAGGAACAGCAAAAGCTGATAGAAAAGCTGAGCAGCGAGCAAACCGACCTCGATGTGTTGTACAAATCTGCGCTTGAAGAGACCGAGAAGCTTGCTGATGCGATTAACCGGATGAATGAGCGAAACGACGAGTTGAAACGTTTGGCTTCAAAAGTTCGCGATTAATTACACTGTAAAACGATAAAAAGGGAGGTTTTTCCTCCCTTTTTTTATTGCCAATTTATTGCTTTATTGAAGTTTCAATGATTATGCGTCTTGCTTGAAATAAGTTCCTAATTTGCCAATCACAGACTCGACCGCATCAAGAACCCGACAATCCTCAACCGCCTGCATCATGTTGTTATGATCGACAAACAACGGTCTATCAACGTCGAGATGTTCGACTACTTTACGGATTTCGGCGTGGGCTGCCTGCGTTCCTTTTCCCGGCGAAAATTCACGGAAATCTAACGCCTGCGCCGCTGCGATCATCTCAATTCCAAGTACGCCATACGCATTTTTGAGAATCTGCTTGTTCTTCAACGCTGTATTCATGCCCATGCTGACAAAGTCTTCCTGATCCGCCGCCGCCGGGATACTCTGAACTGACGCTGGTGCCGAAAGAATACGCTGTTCAACAATCATCATATCCGCCGTATACTGACTGAGCATATGCCCGGAAAACATTCCCGCACCCTTGGTCAGAAATGCAGGCAATCCAACGCTCAGCGCAGGATTCAGAAGCCGATTCAACC
>JAIOTL010000128.1 GCA_021106775.1 Planctomycetota bacterium
AGCATAATGATAATGCTTTTGACGAGTTTTGTTCCTCTGTGATCGCTTGAAATTGCGAGTTTCATCATCACTCCTTTGGATTTAGACGATTTTTTACATCGCTAATCATAATTTCGAAATTATTAAACTACATTATATCTATATTTACGTTTTCTTCAATACTCGAAAAGCTTGTTTTCCCAGTTTGAAGTTTCAATTTTTATGCTACAATTATTCTCCTGATAACTGGTGGTATTAATCAATTATCTGTTGTTGAGATTAGCATGTTAAAACGCAACTGAAAAAACGGAATATTAAATGAATATCGATTTACTGCCAAAGAAACTGCCTGATTGGCTAAAAACCGGCAACCCGTTGAGAGCACTTTTTTTCTCGAAGGTGAAATTTGTCCGAAATATCATCGGTTTTAGTTTTCCAGGTAAATCAAATAACGACAGTAAACTTGAAGTACGAGAATTAATACTCAAAGCAATAGAAAATACCCTTACCAGTTTTGATTTGCACATATTCAACCTCGAAGAACTTACTAAAATTCACCGTGCAATCCTCGTTGAACGCCGGATTATTCCTGAACATTTTGCAGATGGTAATTTAATCGGAAACTCAGTTGCGATTTCAGATGATGAGTCAATTTCAATATACATTAACGATGAAAACCATCTCACAATCCAGGTGCTGATGAGCGAAGACATGCTTCAAGATGCCTACAACAAAGCATTCGAGATTGTAACCAGACTTTCCGAAGACCTTGATTTCGCATTTGACTCGAAGCTTGGCTTTCTTACCGCCAGATTGACAGAAACGGGTCTCGGCGCACATTTTTCGCATTTTTTTCATATTCCTGTGCTTGAGATTGAAAGACAGACGCAGCATATCGGCAAAGGGGCTGATGAGGTGAATTGTAACTTCGTTCGCGATGGACATCACACAAAAACAGGTGTTGAAGGATTTTATTGCCTGACGAATGCAAATACGCTGGGAATAACTGAGAATAAGATTATTGAACAAATGACATCGTTTAGCCGGCGTATTGTGGATTATGAGAAGAAAATGCAAGGCGTCGCATACATTGATAACAAGGATTTGTATGAAGACAAAGGTTTTAGGGCACTGGGTATGCTTCAATCTGCACGAATGATATCATTTCAGGAATGCGTCAGGATGATTTCTGACTTGAGAACCGCCATGATTTTGAAATTTCTCGACCGAAATATCGACCCAATTCTGCTTCTCAAGCTTTTGTACCAGATTTTTCCTGCTCATCTCAGCATTATACTCGATAAAACCTCTGAAACTGCGAAAACAAAAACCACCATGCTGCGCAATATCGAAAAATCCCGCGCAGAATTAATCCGTGATATTTTCTAACGGGTTAGACTAGAATTTTACCTTGTACCTCAATGCCTTGATGCTTTGCATAATCAGTGTTTGAAATGACGGATGCCTGTGAAAAGCATGGCAATTCTAAGCTCATTGCATTTTGTGATGACTGATTTATCACGAATTGAACCACCTGGTTGAATCACTGCTTTAATGCCAGCCTTGGCAGCAAGTTCAATCCCATCTGCAAACGGGAAAAAAGCATCACTTGCCATCACAGCACCTTTAGAATGTTCTCCAGCACGGATGCTTGCAAGGCGTACAGAATCCGCACGATTCATCTGACCAGCGCCAACTCCCACGCAAACGTTATCTTTTACGAAAACAATTGCGTTACTTTTAGTGTGTTTAACGACCATCCAGCCAAAAAATAGGTCTGAAAGCTCTTGCTCCGTCGGTTGAGATTCTGTTACAAATTCCAGGTTTTCAGGATCGAAACTGGTTAAATTTGTCTCCTGAATTAAGACTCCGCCTTCAATTCCTCGAAGCATTGATTTTGCACGATTTGAAGTAAAATCTCCAATTTTGTACACGCGGAATCTTTTCAACCATTTCTCGCCTGCTTTTACTAATTCCAATGCTTCTGGCGTATAACCAGGTGCGACGATACATTCAAAAAAGTTATCCGGCTTAGCAATTTCCTGCATCAGAGCAATATCAACAACACGATTCACGCCGATTATTCCGCCATATGCTGAAATTGGGTCCGCTTTCTGCGCTTTCAGAAACGCTTCAGGAACATCATCATCCATTGCTACTGCAGCACCGCAAGCGTTCGTATGCTTTATAATTATCACCGCTGGCTTCTCAAATTCACGCACAAAACCAAGTGCTGCGTCACAATCCAATATATTATTGTATGAAATCTGCTGACCGTGCAACTGCTCAGCATGTGCCATATCACATGTTTTTCTGCCCGTAATTTCCCTATAAAACGTGGCTTTTTGATGAGGATTCTCGCCATAACGCAATTCATTCACCTTTTCAAACTTCGTAACTAAAGTATCAACCTTGAATAAATCTGCGTCCGATTGCTCAACGAACCAGCGCGAAATCACAGCATCATATCCCGCAGTGTGTTCAAACGCCAATTTCGCATAATTTTTGCGCATGCTAAGGCTTGTTGCGCCTAAATCTGCGAAAGTTTCGATGAATTCTTGATATTGTGCAGGATTCGTGAGAACTGTAACATATTTGTGATTCTTGGCAGCGGCACGAATCAAAGTTGGTCCGCCGATGTCAATCAGCTCGGTCATTTCATCATAATTCTTTTTACCATCGTAAAAATCGCCTACATTATTCTCAAACGGATACAAATTCACGACAACAAGGTCAATTTCCCTGCCGTTGATGCTTGCAAGCTCAGCCAAATCCGTCACTATCTCGCGCCTTGCAAGAATTCCGCCGTGAACCCGCGGATGTAGAGTTTTTACGCGTCCTGACATAATTTCAGGTGACTGAGTATAATCGGAAATCTCTACAACATCAATATTTTGTTCACTCAGAAATTTTGCGGTGTTGCCCGATGCAAGAATCTCGACATTTTGAGCTGAAAGCGCCTTGCCAAGCTCTAAAAGTCCGGTTTTGTCCCAGACCGAA
>JAIOTL010000135.1 GCA_021106775.1 Planctomycetota bacterium
ATAACACGCCGCTGAACCTGACAGGCGGCTGCGCCGCCTGCAAGTTACCGGCAAGACGTTAGCTGGTAAGGAGATTCTATGAGCCTTTTAAGCAAGCTTTTTAAAATAAAAGCACCTCGGATTCACATGCTGGAGCTGCGATCAAACTGGCGGTGATTATTTCGATTTTTGTGAAAAATTAAACAATGATTCTGAGATTTCGCTTGTTATCGGGGATGTTTCCGGGCATGGAGTGGGGTCAGCACTGATTATGGCTTATGCCAAGGCACTTTTGCAGGCATTGCAGATGACAATCAACGATGATTTACTGCTTTTATTCAAATCCATGAACGAGCTATTGTTCAACGTTACTCCTGCTGACAGATTTATGACGTTCCTGCTGGCAAACATCGATTCTGAAAAGAAAGAGATGAAATATGTCAGCGCAGGGCATGATTCTCCGATACTTTTACGAAACAACGGCGAAATCGAGCTTTTGGAATCAACAGGACCGCCACTTGGAATGTTTCAAGAAATGGAATGGGAACAATCTGAAACAGTTAAACTTTATTCTGGTGACATCATTGTTTTCACCACCGATGGAGTCTGGGAAGGTAGAAATTACGCCAATAAATCATTCTCAAGAGAACGTTTGTTCGAAGTTGTCAGGGATTATGCAAAACAAAGCCCGAAAGAGATTATCAACAGCATATTCAATGAAGTGCAGAACTTCATTAAACCAAGAACTTTGCAGGATGATGTTACCCTAATTGTCTGCAAGATTGACTAATTAAAGCATATTTTGTTGCACGTTTCAGTACTATATAACTATTTATCGATGATTGACAAACATTTGAAATTCTTATGCGAACCGAATTATACTTTCTTATGTGTTGAGCGTTTAAATACAATCTGTACATCTTGAGAATCGCGAAAAAAATCCAAATACTGGAGGACATATTATGAAACAGTCTCTTGTTTTGCTGTTAATTGCTGTTTGCTTTCTTGGCACAGCACCGATTCTTCTGGCACAGGAAGTTCCCGCAACTCGAAACTACGTCGTGCCGCAATCGAGAATTTATGTTTCATCAAGGATTTCAGCACTAAGTCAACCTGTGATTCTCAAGAAAATCGCAGCAGATGTCGCAATTATCGAGCAGGTTGCAACGACCACACTCGATTTCGAAATTCACAACCCGAACAATCGCTGGGTCGAGTCGGAACTTCTCATACCAGTGCCTGGTGGTGCAATTCTCAAGGGTTTCAGCTTTGAGGGGCAGGCAAAAGAACCTGCCGTCAAGATTCTGCCAAAGGACGAAGCAAAAAAGATATACACCGCAATTGTCATGAAGATGAAAGATCCGGGATTACTTGAGTTTGTTGGGTATAACCTGATTAAATCAAGCGTTTTCCCGATTGCTGCGAATCAAACCCAAAAAGTCAGAATCGTTTTCGAAAACCTGCTAAAAGCTTACGGCGACAGAATCGACTACTTCATTCCGCGCACCGAATCGCTGCAATACAAAATCCCATGGGAAATCAACGTTTCAATCAAATCCAAACGCAATATCTCAACTGTGTTCTCGCCATCGCACAAGCTAGAAATAAAACGCGTCAGCAATACTTTCGTAACCATGACCCTCGCCAAAGGTGCGCAGAACATCGTTGGACCGTTTATGCTTTCATATTTACTGGAAAAAGCGGGAGTTACTGCAAGTTTGTTCGCATATCCCGACCCGAGTGTCCATGGCGGATATTTCCTCATGCTTGCTGGATTGCCAGCAGATTTGAAATCAGACAAAACCAAGAAAATCAAGCGGGAGGTGATTCTTGTTCTTGACCGTTCAGGCAGCATGAGCGGCAACAAGATTGAGCAAGCACGAGAAGCGGCAATTCAGGTGATTGGCGGGTTGCAGGATGGTGAATCTTTCAATATCATAACGTACAATGACGTAATTAATCTGTATTCTGAAAAACCGGTGATAAAGTCGAAGGAAACGCAGGATTCAGCATTTAAGTTTCTGAAAACCATAACTGCGACAAGCGGCACAAACATCCACGATGCCCTGCTCGAAGCACTGAAACAAAAGCCGCAAGACGGTTTCCTGCCAATCGTGCTGTTCCTCACTGACGGGCAACCAACAACCGGAAACACAAGCGAAATCGACATCTGCAAGGTGGCGACGAACAGCAATCCTTACAGCAGGAGAATCTTTTCATTTGGCGTGGGTTACAATGTAAATGCGCCGCTTCTTGAGAAAATCTCAAATGAAACACGCGCAATTCCAACGTTTGTCCTGCCTAATGAAGACGTTGAGGTCAAGGTTGGTACTGTTTTCAAGCGCTTAAAAGGTCCAGTGATGACTGACATCAATCTCATGATTACAACTGGCGACGACATTCAATCCAATATTAAACGTGCTTTTGACGTGTATCCTTCAAAAATGCCTGACCTTTATGAAGGCGACCAGCTTGTCGTACTCGGTAAATACCTTGGTGATCGACCGATAGTTTTCAATCTTATAGGCAATTATCTGGGTGAAAAAAAG
>JAIOTL010000096.1 GCA_021106775.1 Planctomycetota bacterium
AGTTTGTTGAGAGTTTGAAGAACTTCATCTATAAATCGTAATTCTCTTTTCTCGAAGATAATATAAAACAAACGAAATAAAATATTGCGTGAATTGTTCTTGTAATTGAGAATGATTCTCAATAATATTTGCATATAAATGGTAAATAACGAGGAAAATTTGAAAAATCCTGATATCAGCAATCAGCAGAAGCGTGAATGTGAGTTAATTCAAGTTGCCATGGTTGGCAATCCGAATTCGGGCAAATCGACGATTTTTAATCGATTAACCGGCGAGAGACAGCATATCGGCAATTATCCAGGGGTTACAGTTGATATCAAAGAAGGAACTGTGATTCATCAGAACATCGAAATTCGGTTTACAGATTTACCTGGAACATACAGTTTAAACACAATTTCGCCTGATGAACTAATCACGAGAAATTTCATTATCGACAAAATGCCAGATTTGGTGCTTGTTGTTATCGATGCCTCGAACCTTGATAGAAACCTCTATCTTGCTTCACAGGTTTTGGAGCTTGGCGTACCGGTGATACTTGCATTCAATAAATGGGATGCTGTCCTGAAAACAAGTACAAATATTAATCATATGAAGATTTCACAACTGCTTGGTGTACCTGTTATCCCAACCGTTGGAACAACCGGTGAAGGGCTTGATGAATTAATCGAGGAAATATCAACCGCGCGAAATAACTTGAAAAATGCTGCCATTAGCATTCCATATGGAAGTGAAGCCGTTGTAGAAATCGAAAAACTCTCAGAAATGATAATTAAAGATGAAAAACTCAAGAATTATCATAATCCACGCTGGCTTGCTTTAAAATTGCTCGAAAATGACCAAGAGATTTACAGGAAAATCAAAGAACTTTTGGAAAATCGAGGTGACGAATTATTTGAATCGGCAAATAAAAGCATCGAAACACTGAAAACAAAATTTAACACAGAGCCTGAGCTTTTGTTCGTCGCAAAAAGATATGATTTCATTGCTGGTATCACCAACATCGCAGTCAAATCAAAAGAACATGGTAAACGCAATTTCAGCGACAAAGTTGACGGAATTTTAACTAATCAGTTTCTGGGTATCCCAATTTTCCTCAGTATCATGTGGCTTCTGTTTCAGTTCACGTTTGCAGTGGGTGCTCCGTTAATGGACATGGTTGAAACAGGTCAGAAAGGTTTGTCGCATCTGCTAAGTTCTGTGTTGGCTGATGGCTGGTTCAAATCCCTTTTAATCGACGGAATCATCGGCGGTGTCGGAGCGGTTATTATTTTTCTGCCGAACATTTTACTGCTTTTCTTAGGAATCGCCGTTCTGGAACTATCAGGATATATTTCACGAGCAGCATTTGTCATGGATAAAATCATGCAGAAACTCGGACTGCAAGGCAAAAGTTTCGTACCAATGATAATCGGCTTCGGATGCTCGGTACCTGCGGTAATGGCAACAAGAACCCTTGAAAATAAAAAAGACCGACTGATAACAATGCTCGTGATTCCATTTATGAGCTGCGGCGCAAAGCTCCCGGTTTACATCCTTCTCACAGGTGCATTTTTCGCAGAAAGTGCGGGAACAGTCATTTTTATCATATATTTCATCGGCATTTTAACGGCGATTTTTGCTGTCTGGATATTGCGGAAATTCGTCATCAAAGGTGAAACATCACCATTTATCCTGGAACTTCCATCGTATAAATTCCCAAGCCCTGCAAGTGTTCTGAAACAGACATTCTATCGTGGCTGGTTGTACATAAAAAAAGCTGGTACGATTATTCTCGGTGCTTCGATTATTTTGTGGCTGATTTTAGCATTCCCGAACGCTCCAACCAACGTGAAAAAACCCATCGAAAATAAAATTGCTGCTGCAGAAGCAAAGCTTCACAAAATTATTCTGGTAAATCCTGAAATTGAAAAGCTGAAAAAAGCGAGTGAAAACAGTGAAAAAATTGAAGAAAAACTAGCTGACTTTGACGATTACACAAAAACTGCAAACACAATTGATGAATTGAATAATAATTTGGCTCAAAAAGACCTTGAATACAGTATTGGAGGCACGATTGGCAAAGGTTTCAGCAAAATTCTGACCCCGACAGGATTGGGTGATTGGAAAATCGGAACAGCTTTGTTGTCCGGGTTTGCTGCCAAGGAAATTGTAGTGTCAACTTTCGGAACGCTTTACAGCCTTGGTGATGAAGAGGATGAAGAATCAGAAACGCTTCAGACTGCACTGCAAAATGATGAATCTATCACACCGTTGATCGCTTTCTCCCTGATGGTCTTCGTTTTGTTGTATATTCCGTGCATGGCGGTTTTCGCAGTTGTAAAAGCGGAAAGCTCTTGGAAATGGGCATTCTTTATGAGTTTTTATACTACAGGAATCGCCTGGGTTGCTTCATTCATCGTTTATCAGGGCGGCAGGTTGATTTTCGGTTTATAATAGTGGATTTCTTTTAAATTGTGGATAATGTCATGTTTTCGGACAGGTTCAAAGCGGAGGATTTATGACAAACCAGACGGAAATTGCAGACATTTCGGTGCGAAATTTATGGTTCAGCTTTGGTGATTCCGTTGTGCTTGAGAACTTGAACCTTGAAGTTCCACATCTTGATTTTCTGGGGATGATTGGACCTAATGGGGGTGGAAAAACCACATTGTTGAAGTGCATGGTCGGCATTTTACACGGTTTTCGTGGTGAAATCAAAATTCTTGGTAAATGTAATGGACACGGATGTAAAAATGTCGGTTATGTTCCTCAGCACAGCACTTTTGTAGAAGATTTCCCGGCAAGTGTCGAAGAAGTTACGCTTATGGGTACGCTAGGTAAGAAAAACATCGGGTGGCTGAAAAAGCATGACAAAAATCGAGCAGGTGATATTTTGCATAAGGTTGGGTTGTTTGACAAGCGCAGAAGACATATTAGCCAGCTTTCAGGTGGAGAAAGACAAAGACTGTTAATTGCTAGGGCTCTTATCAATAATCCGAAAATTCTGCTTCTAGACGAACCAACTGCATCGCTCGATACATCTTATGGCAGAGATTTTTACGAGCTTTTGCAGCATCTCAACAATAAAATTACAATTGTGCTTGTTTCGCATGACATCGGCGTAATTTCCCGGCATGTTAAAACAATCGCATGTGTAAACAAGAACCTTTTCACCGAGGGTTCGAAGACAATCACTGAGAAAATGCTTGGTGAAGCGTACAAATGTCCTGTAGATTTGATTGCTCATGGTGTACCGCATCGCGTTCTGCCAGAGCACAATCACAATCACGACGAAAATCATTAATTTTGAGGGCAAAATGTGGGATGCTGTTATAAATTATGAGTTCATGAGGTTTTCCATCTACGCAGCGGTGCTTGCCAGCATAGTTTGCGGTATAATCGGCAGTTTCATCGTTGTGCGAAAGATTGTATTTGTAACAGGGGGAATATCGCACACAGCATACGGCGGTATAGGGATTGCATATTTCGTCGGTATGAATCCGCTGATTGGTGCAACAATTTTCTCAGTGCTCGCAGGTTTCCTGATAAGCTGGATTCATTCCTCCTTCAAAGAACGCACAGACACGCTTATCGGCATATTATGGGCAAGTGGAATGAGCATTGGGATATTGTTCATCAATCTCACGCCTGGATACGCCCCAAACTTGATGTCATATCTTTTCGGGAGCATACTCGGTATTAGCTATGTCGA
>JAIOTL010000434.1 GCA_021106775.1 Planctomycetota bacterium
GTTTATCTGCTCTTTTGAAAGCAGGATTTCGAATTTTGTATAATCACACATATCTGCTCCAACAAAAATATTTTGTAATACAGCAAATCTGATAAAATCTCATGTCATAGGATATAAAATCTTCAGAGGGTTTAGTGAAACTGCTAATTTACAATGCATTAAAACGCATTAACAACACTATTTTTTATTTCCTGCCTGCATTATTGCCGATGCTGCCAATGATTTATATCATCTGGATTGCGGTTTTACCTGCGGAAGGGAATTTTGGTCAGCCATACAAAATACTGCTTGGACCTTCGCCGATTATCGAAATAAACAACTTTGAGAGACATTTTGGTTATTTGCTCAACACTTTGCTTCTCGGTACAATGACGGTTATTTGGGCGTCAATTCTCAGCATTCCGAGTGTGATGTGTATTTCCAGGCTTCCTGACAAGCTCTCGAAATTTTTCCGTGCAATCCTCGTAGTACCTCTGCTTCTCCCGCCTTTCGTGCTTTGCAGAGCGTTCATGGACTTGCTCATGCCTGACTCCACGTTTTCAAGCATCTACCAGGTTTTTTCGGGTGTGCAGTTCGATTATAACAATGTGTTTGTAGCATCGTTTGTGCTGGCAATCTGGCTTTTTCCCGTTTTAATCATGTTTCTCATTGAAGGTCTTCGCAGACTCGATTTCAGGCATGTCGAAGCGATGAAACTGTTCTCAGGACGTGTTTTTACGGCAAAACATGCGACAATTCCGTTGATGCTTCCATCTTTTATCTCAGGCGCGATTATCGTTTTCATCCTCGCGATAAACAATTTCGGTGTTCCCGCACTTCTCAACATTAGCACACTTCCGACAACGATTTACGCAACTTTTGACACATATTTTGACTGGCGAAGGTTTGCAGTGCCGGCAGCACATGGAACTCTGATGTTTATCGTCCTAATTCCCGCAATTATCCTGCTTTTCCGTGCTGAGACAAGGATGAAAAGACATTCTGTTTCAACACACAGCAGGCGTAGAAGACAGTCTCGGGATTTTGTGGTGTTTTTAATTGCAATGCTGATACCTGCGTTTGTTTTTTTCCTCAGTGCTGTTACTCCTATGCTGATGCTTGGTAAACGAATTACGAGCCTCTGGACATTTAAGAAAGCTCTGCAAAATTCTGGTGAAGATATTTTGAGAAGTCTGTTTGTAGCAGCTTCTGCAGCACTGATTTCGATGATAATTTGGTGTCTCTGGGCAATTGTTCTTTCGAAAAAAAGGAATAAACTGAATTTGCTGCTGATTTCGCTGGCAATCCTCCCGCTTGCTTTCCCGCGAGTTCTGGTTGCGCTTGGAATCATGAAAATCGCAGGCTCAAACGAGTTTACCCTTGTGATGAGCTACGCAATTTTGTTTTCACCGTTTGTTGTGAGAGCAGCATATAATGCTGTTCAGGAAATCCATCCATCACTTGCAGAAAACCTTGCAGTTTCGGGACTTTCAGAGCGAAGCATATTCTTGAAGCTTTATTTGCCGTTAACGCTCAAACCCGTCATCAGCGCGGGACTTTTAATCATGGTGTTCTCGCTTGGGGAGGTCGTTTTGGGGCAGATAATTTCACCACCCGGATATCTCCTGATTTCAACAAACATTTACAATCTCATTCATTACAGCGCAGATGAATATGTCGCAGCTCTGTCAATAATCCTCATGGTTGTAACTTCGGGCATTTACTTCGCATATCTGCTCATTTTCGAAGGTGAAATAAACAAACTGTAATGTAAATCTCAGGTTTCGGTAGGTTAGGCATCCCTGCCTGACTTCCCACATCAACATTGACAGGCCATGAAGCCTGTCCTACCAATACTTAAAACTTATGGGACATTGTACTAGTGGTCGAAGTCCGAATCACCGAATGAGAATGGCAGAAGTGCTGCGGGAGTCATAATCTTGTACTCTTTTTTGCGATTGCACATGATAACTTCAGCATTGGGGCAGAATTCGCTGATAATCTGTCGACACGCACCACACGGACTCAATAAATTGTCGCCAGTGTCCGCATAAACCGCAATTGCAGTAAAATCGCGCTCACCCTCGGACATTGCTTTGAAGATTGCAACACGTTCAGCACAGATTGTGAGTCCGAAAGAGGCATTTTCAATGTTGCAGCCTGTGTAAATGTTCCCAGTTTTTGTCTTCAATGCTGCGCCGACCTTGAAATGCGAATAAGGTGAATGCGAGTTTTCGCTTGCTTCAATTGCTCTGTCAATCAACAACAAAATGTCTATCTTATCCATTATTTTTTCTCAACTCCTTATTTTATACGTTCAGGATGGGTGTAAACGTTCATACGCTTGCCTCGAGCGAAGCCGATGAGGGTGACGCCGGATTTTTCACAGATTTCGACCGCAGCATCGGTAACAGCGGAAACTGATGCGATAATCGGGATTCGAGCTCGAGCGATTTTCAGTGATAAAGCTTTTGAGACTCTGCACGATGCGACAAGGATTTTTTCTTCAAGTGAGATGTGCTGAGTCAACGCTTTGCCAATAGTCTTATCAATTGCGTTATGCCTGGCTACATCTTCGGAGAAAATCAGAAATTCTGTTGTAGAGCAGAGACAATTGCTGTGTGCTGCACCAGTCACCTCAAACAAATCAGACGCATCCTTGAATTTTTCCATCAGCTCAAATATTTGCTCTCTGGCAACGGGTATTGAGTTTTCAACGTCAAGTTTTGGAACAATTCTTGTAAAAGCTTCGGGGTCACCACCTTTGATAAGATTTGCTTCATCGATTTACATGCCTGGTAAGTTAATATGCTCCGAATTTTCATTTATTTTAACATCCCTCACGGATAAATCGTTGTAACTGTTCAAAATCCCTGCCGAATAAAGATGTCTGATAATCAATTCATTGATGAATTCCGGAGAGCAAAGTAAAGTTGCAATCTTTTTGCCATTGAGA
>JAIOTL010000432.1 GCA_021106775.1 Planctomycetota bacterium
ATTGTTCAACGAATTTGCTGAAGTGCTTGATAAATATCGCAGGCGTTACAGATTCGTGCTTGTTGACGAGTTTCAGGACACAAACAAGCTTCAATACGATATTGTCAAGCTTCTTTGTGCAGCACATAAGAATATTTGCGTAACAGGCGACCCTGACCAGGCGATTTATTCCTGGCGCGGTGCTGATGTTGGCAATATCATCGCTTTCGAGAAAGATTTCAAGAATGCTGAAGTTGTCCTATTACCGAAAAATTATCGCTCAACCAAGAAAATCCTGCTTGTCGCTGATTCCCTCATCGAACACAACATTAACCGCAAGCCCAAACGCATGATAACGGACAATGTAGAAGGAGAGAACATTATTGTGCGTAAACTATGGGATGAGGAGGAAGAAGCAGCCTATGTTTGTAAGGAATTGCTCGATTTACAGGCGAAAAGTAAACGGCTTGGTGATTGTGCTGTGTTTTATCGTACTAATGCGCAATCTCGGACGCTTGAGAAGAAATTAATCGAATACAGCATCCCGTACACGATTGTGAAAGGGCTGGAGTTCTTTCAGCGCAAGGAAATCAAAGATATTATCGCGTATCTGCGCATAATTCACAATCCGCGTGATATGGTCAGTCTGATGCGAATTGTCAACACACCCACACGAAAAATCGGTGCAAGAACAATCGCATGCATCTCTCAATACGCATTCGAAAAAGATATTCGTTTCGACAAAGTTTTCTGGAATTTGCCTGAAGATTTGTCCATTTCAAAAGGTGGAAGAAAAGCAATTAAGGCTTTCATTATGCTAATCGAGGATTTCAAAACGCTGAAGGACGCTCCCGTTGGCAACCTTATAAATTTCATTCTTCTTTCAACCGACTACGATGAATATCTAAAGAGAACAGACTCGCTTCGTGCTGAGGACAAAATTGAAAATATCCAAGAGCTTATCACCGATGCTGACAAATTCGAAGAAGGTAACAAAGGTGCAGGGCTCGGTGAATATCTTGAACAGATCGCGCTTATGAGCGATTCAGACAAATTCGACCAAATTGAGGATAAAATCAATCTTCTGACGTTGCATACTGCCAAGGGGCTTGAATTTTCAACGGTTTTCATGGTCGGCATAGAAGAAGGCATGTTTCCGCATTCGCGAGTTATCGAAGGCGACGGCGATATTGAAGAAGAACGCAGACTCTGTTACGTTGGCATCACACGGACGGAAAAACTGCTTTACATGACTTTCTGCGAATCTCGCACATTTATCGGCAGAACCAATTATAACGAGCCGTCGCGTTTCCTCGATGAGATTGACAAGGACTGTGTTTCGTATTTCAATCAGCATAACGAACAAGTTCCGTTTAATTTGAATACAATGAGCGAATTCAGCAGCAAACAATGGAAATATGAGAAAACCGAATTTTCCGATGATGTTAACGTGGTGGATGCTGACCAAATCGAGCAGAACAACAATGAATCGCAGATTGTGCCTGATTCACTCGAGATGCAGTACAATCCTGAAACCAATAAATATGAGTTTTCAAGTGATTCTGACGGAGTTTCTGACGGAGTTTCTGAAAAAATTCCGAATGAAATGATGTTTGAACCGGAGGATTTCAGCGAATTCAACAAAGGTGACAGAATCTTTCACGACAAGTTCGGCAAGGGTTACATCGAGGGAATTAAGGGAAAAGGCAACAATATCAAGGCACAAATCCGTTTTGACGATGTCGGCATGAAGACGATTGTTCTGTCATTTGCCAAGCTTAAACGCATAATGTAATGAAAATGCACATTATCCTGACTAATGGAAGAATCAATCAAAAAATTTGTATGTTTTTTGCTGAGAAAATGTACTTGACCTTTAAAATCTGTTGAAAAATTGTAGGATTTCCTATATTTTCTCAATTTTTACATAAGCGGAGAACGAAATGCTCGGACGAAATTTAGTTAATATAATGATATTTCTGATGATTGTTTTGCATACAACATCTGTTTTCGCGCAAGACAACATCGAAAAATATATAAAAATGCTTGGTTCGCTGAATAAGACAGAACGCGATAAAGCGGCATTGCTTCTTGAAAAGGAAGGTGCTGAGATTATACCGATGTTGAAGAATATTTTTAAATCTGAGAAATCAACGCTCAGGCAGAAGCAATATGCGATACAAATCCTTGGAAAAATCGGCGATAAATCGATTTTACCCTTCATTAAAGAGCAATTTGAAACGAAGAAAGAGAATGTAGTGAAAATTGCTTGTATTCATGCAGCTTCAAAGTTTTTGCCTGAAAAAATTGCTGTTGACTTGATAATTACTGGTGTTGATAATCCTGATGCGGAAGTTTCGTTGATTGCGATTCAGCATGCAAATTTGAAGAAAGTTTACGAAGCATTTCCGGCATTGTTAAAGAATCTTGAATCTAACGAAAAAGTTGCTCAGGTTAAGATAATTTCAGCGTTGGCTGCGAGTTCAATGTACAACAACAGCAAAGTTACAGATGAATTACGTACTAATTTCATCGCATTGCTCAAAAAGAATATCGAGCTTTACATTGCTGACACAGAATTGAAGTATCAGCTTATTTTCGCACTCGGATACACCGGTCATGCGGATTCGATAGATTATCTTATTCAGATTATCAAAGATCAGAAGTACGTGAATGATGTGCAAGCGAAAATTGACAAGCTTAATGAAGAATTCAAGAAAACAGAAGAATTACTCAAGGATAAAAAAGATGAGCTTGATAAGGCAAAGGTT
>JAIOTL010000381.1 GCA_021106775.1 Planctomycetota bacterium
TATTCATTATCGTAACATTTTTCGATTTCTTTTTTGATGTGTAATTTTGTAAATATTTTGCCTTCATGTTTAGCGAGTTCACCTGAAATTTTTTGATTATTAGGATTGTCAGTGGAACAACTTAGGAATAGCAGGGAAATGAATAAGAATATGATGAATTTTTGCATGCTCGACCTTGAAATTGATATTGAACAAACAAGCGGAGTTACATTGTTTACATGGATGCCTCTTTACGTATATTCTGGGATAATTAATCACGTAAACGACATAACCGGAGACGATACAACAGGCGACGGCACTGACACTAATCCTTTCAAGACGATTCAGAAGGGAATTGATCAATCATCAAACGGCGACATTGTGCTTGTCAGCAACGGAATTTACACCGGTGTTGGGAACTATGACCTTGTTTACAACGGCAAGAAAATCATCGTCAAAAGCGAAAACGGCGCAGATGTAACAACCATCAACGGCGGCGGAACTTTTGACCCGAATCACAGAATTGCAAATTTCACATTCAACGAAACCCGCGAATCAATGATTGTTGGCTTCACACTAACCGAAGGCAACATAACAGGACTCGTGAATGGCGGCGTTTTCGAGGTTCTCGACTCAAGCCCAAGCATTATAAGCTGTAAAATATTGAACAACTCAGCAAAAGAACGTGGCGGAATCATGAACGTCAGAAGCGGCATCTCGACAATCGATACAAACCCGTTGATGCACCGATGTTATTGCGAAAACAACACATCAGGCAGAAGCGGCGGCGCGATTTACTCCTACGACGGTGTTTCGACAACATTGACAAAATGTGTCTTCAAAAACACAACATGTGATGCGGTCAGTTCCGAAAACGTCAACGGTGGTGTGCTTTTCTGCAATGAAGCGTCAACATTCATAAAAGATTGCGTTTTTGAAGGTAATCTTATCAAAAATACCAAATCGACCAGAGATGCTCGCGGTGGTGCGATTTACATCAGAAGCGATGTGAATAAGCCTGATTATCATACAAAAGTGATCAACTGTTTGTTCAAAGACAACACAGCGGACTCAGCGAGTGGTAATGCGGAAGGTGGTGCAATTTATCTTTATTCAGGAAACACCAAAGTTATAATCCAAAGCAGCACATTCGTCGGAAATGAAGCGAACGGCGGAGGTGTCGAGGAAGCTCGTGGTGGCGGTATCTGCTCCAGCAGTTCCGTAACAAAAATGTACGATTGCATTTTGTGGGGTAACAGCGTTTCTGGTAGTGCAGCGATTGGCAACGAAATTCAGCATTATTCGCCGTTGAGTTCCAATTATTTGTTCAATATGTACAATTGCTGCATCGACAACCAGGTTAACGATATTTTTGAAGTGAAACCCGGAACGCTGATTCAGACTAATGTGATTAATGATGACCCGAAGTTTATTGTCGGCGCAAATGGGAATTATTATCTGGAGCAGGTTGCAGCAGGTGGTGCGGTAAATTCACCTTGTTTTGACACGGGTTCGGATACCGCAGCAAACCTTGAGCTTGATCGCTCAACAACGCGCGAAGACGGTAAAAGAGATGAAAACATCGCTGACATGGGTTATCATTATCCGTCATAATCTTTGGTTTGTATTAAATTTTTGATAGCAGCATGAAAAACAAGAAAATCCAATCTGAAACTCAGGTTTTTATCGATGCATTTCTGAGTGCGTTTCTGCAAATCGCAAGAGGAATCACAGTTTGTCAGGATAATCAACGCAATTTCAGCAAAGATTCGCTTGGCAAGGTTAAACAGCAATCAATCTCAATCATTTATCTGTTTATTTCTTATTTGTTCGCGAATTCACGGGGATTGTTGGATTCTTCAATAATCAATGATTATAATGACATCGACGGACAGAAAATTCATAGAATTCTTACACTACCAAAAAATTCAGATACATTTTTCGCTCAAATTCCAATATTTCAGCAAATCTCCTTACCGCCTGATATTGAGCATCTTACAGAAGCATTCAGAAATATGAATATCTTTCAAGGATATAAATTTGACTTTTCAGACTTTGATGTTGGCATCATTGGCAAAACATACGAAACCTTGCTGGCACTTGAGCTTGCCGTCGAAAATGATGAAATAATCCTTGTAACCGAGAATTCTGCAAAGAAAAAGACAGGTGCGTTTTACACTCCCGATTCAGTAGTTGAATATATTCTCGAAAAAACACTCGGAACCATGATTTCAGAAGTACAAACAACTGAGGATATTGCAAAGTTAAAAATTCTCGATCCAGCAATGGGTTGCGGTCAGTTTCTTCTTGGAGCTGTTGATTTTATTCGCAAAAAAATCGATAAAACGCTTGATTCTTCAAAAACACAGGCATTTATATATGAATTTGCGGAAAACTGTTTGTATGGCATAGATTTGAATCCCGTGGCAGTTGATATCACAAGGATTTCGCTTTGGCTTGAAACAGGCAGTACTTCGGCTAAACATTTTGCTTGCTTCGATTCGCTAAATCCACCAAATAACAAGATTTCCAACGAGAATCAGGAGCAATCTAATTTCATTAATTGGGTTGATGAATTCCCTGAGATTTTTGACACAACAGATGCGGGTTTCAACATCGTGTTGGGAAATCCGCCATATATCTCGTTTTCAGGTAGGCAGGCGATAAAACTTGATGAAAAAATGAAACAGCATTTCAAAGCTAATTTTAGGTTGAAAGGTTGGATAACAACGCATTCACTTTTCACCGAGCTTGCGATAAAGCATCTTTCACTGCGTTTTGTCTCGTTCATTGTGCCGTCGCAGGTTGCGCATCTGGCAGGTTATGCGGATTTGCGCGATTTTATGAAGAAACATTCGCAGATTATCGACGTAAAACACTGGGGTGAGAACGTTTTTCCAGATGCTTGCACCCCTGCGATGACGTTTATTTGTGAAAGAAACCAAAAAAATGTAGAAAATTCAGAGAAATCGCCGGTTTTATGGGATTTTCGTGTGA
>JAIOTL010000095.1 GCA_021106775.1 Planctomycetota bacterium
ATCTAATTCGAAATTAAAATGTGGATATAACCCTTCGCATTGACAGTCATGTTGTTTGACCAATCGCTTCCTCTACAAGACGATCAGTTGTAAATTTTGAAAAGGGGAAGGATAGAACAATATTTGGTTTAAGTTTTAACCGAAAAACTGTTTACATTGGTTGTACAATTCTATCGGTACCCGTTTTAATTCTGAAATTGCATCAGAAAGTTTAATCGGCACGATTTTTGTGCCGTGCAATGCCATCATCGTCCCAAAATTCCCTGCTTTGGCATTCTTATACGCCTCAATCCCAAACGATGTCGCCAAGAACCTGTCCCTTGCCGTGGGAGTTCCACCACGTTGCACATACCCAAGCACAATTGCCCTTGCATCAATACCGGTTCTGCTCTGAATCTCTTTGGCAAGCAGATGACTGATACCGCCATATTGCTCATGACCAAACGAATCTATCACCGGTTCATCTTTGGATTTAATAAAATCTTTGGCTTCATCCCCCAAAAGTTCATCTACACTGATTCCTTCAGCAATTACCACAATAGAGTAAGTCTTTTCCAGATTCTGATGCCTGCGATTGATTAGCGAAATAATCTCCGTAATCGTCAACGGAAATTCAGGAATAACGATGACATCCGCACCGCTTGCCATTCCTGCGTAAATTGCGATCCAGCCCGTGTCTCTACCCATAACCTCAAGAATCATAACTCGCGAATGTGATTCTGCAGTCGAATGAAGCCTATCAATCGCTTCCGTTGCAATTGTTACAGCAGTATCGAAGCCGAATGTAAAATCTGTATTATTCAAATCATTATCAATTGTTTTTGGGCACCCGATTACGTTTGCATAACGCTCATTCTCAGGTAAATTTACCATGTCGTTGGCAATTCCGAGTGTATCCTCACCGCCTATTGCGATTAATGCTTCTATGTTTAGGGTTTTCAACATGCTGATAGCTTTTTTGAATCCGTTTGGCTCTTTGCGCAAGTTTGTTCGTGATGTGCCGAGAATTGTACCGCCAAGCTGAATTATGTTTGTTACATCCTGCCGTTCAAGGTTAGTGTAGTTACCGTCGATGACACCTTTCCAGCCGTTTTTGAAGCCAAACACCTTATCGCCATGTTTATCTGCAAGTTTTACAACAGAACGTATCACAGCGTTCAAGCCCGGACAATCGCCACCGCCAGTAAGAATCCCAATATTCATAAATGCTCCGATAGATAAATTTCATACCGATTATATCGAATTTTTTATTCATGCGTATTAAATCTGAATAATTTTCTGCATAAATAAGATATATGCTGAAGTGTTTTTTGCTTGTTGATGAAAAGTCAGTTAGTACCCAGGAAGAAACATTTGATGGGTCTCAATAAGGCGAAAGCGAATTATTTCCTTACTTGTGGACGAACAGCCTGTTCTGTTGTATGAAAATCACAAATGTGAATGAATCAGTCGATGTATCACCTGGATTGCCACTTCAGTCGCTTTGCTCATTCCTTGCAATGACAAAGGTCGTGTTTTATTCTTCAGGTCGCTTTCTCCCAATGAATGACAGGCAACAATCCATAATATTTATCATAAAGTACTATTCGGGATTCTCTTCCTGGTCATGCTTCATCTTAAGCTCAATCAGTTCTGCTTTCAATCTGTCAATTTCACTTTTCTTCGCTTGGCTATCTTCCTCAAGGTCGAAAATTTCAAGGTTTTTCTTCTCAATTTCCTTTTTCAACTCGAATAATTGCATAGAATCACTCGACGAACCCGTGCCAAACATTGCTGAAACAAAGATTGCTATTATCAATATCAGACATATTAAAAATGATGACATAAACAGAATCGTGTTATTTCGAATGAAAAACCTGAGTTTGTTTCGAAATTTACCTAATCCGATAAATTCGAGCCAGCCTGTCAAATGAAAAAAGATTGAAGTAATAAGATTCGAATTATAAATGATGGAAGAGCTTGATTCATCATCATTGGTACTATTTTCAACAGAATTTTTTTCGTTACCAGAAACAATTTTAGATGCAATTCTGCCGTTTTTATTCCCGTCAATCACCTTACTCGTATCTTTTTTGAGTTCCATACGAGTCAATTCACCCGAATACATGAAATTATTTAGGTGATTGATAATCTCATCACATGATTCCGGTCTTTTCTCTGCGCGAATATGCAGCATTCGCTCAATAAGATTTACAATGGTTTTGGGTAAATCGGGTAGAAGTTTGCTCAACTTCTCGCTTCTGCCTGAAATTATCTTGGTAATCAATTCTGCAACAGTTGTTGCTTCATACGGAAATTTTCCGCTTAATAAATGAAAAAAAGTAACCCCGAGTGCGTAAATGTCCGATTGTTCTTTCAATCTTTCTCCGCGCCATTGCTCAAGAGGCATATATGCTGGCGTTCCGAGAATTTGTCCTGTTGAAGTCAAAACGAGACTATCTTTCTGCAAAATCGGTTTTGCCAGTCCGAAATCGGTAATTTTCAACATTCCTTCAGAGTTGACTAGTAAATTGTCCGGTTTTATATCGCGATGCAGAATCCCTTTGGTATGTGCGCTTTTCAGACCTTCCAGTGCTTGAAGCATCAACGGCAGAGCGATTTCAAGAGTAAGGTATCCTTTAAGCTCGATTATTTCAGCAAGGGAAGGACCGTCGATGTATTCAACAATCAGGAAATGCACCCCTGTGTCTTCACCGACATTGTACACGCGCATTAGGTTTGGATGATTGAGTTTGGCTGCCTGTCTTGCTTCTCGATAAAACCGGTCGATAAACGTCGGGTCATGATTGATTAATGCTCTATCAATGATTTTCATTGCAATGGAGATTTCCAATGACTGATGTTCCGCAAGATAAACCGCACCCATACCGCCTTCGCCTATCTTCACGGTAATCTTGCAGTCGCCGATTGTTCTACCGACAAAATCTTCCATCGAATCCTCTGAATCCCAGCAGTAGTTGTAAATTGTATATCAATATCAGTTTGAAACAACATTATCACAGAAAAAAAACATCAATTAAAACGTTTACATCATTTTTGGGTTTTAGATATTATTGAAACACAAAAATAACATCAATTAATACGTTTGCAACATTTTTAGATTTATTATTGCTGAACATTTAAAAACTGTTGCTAAAACAAACTAAAATCCTACAATTCTCATCTCAATTATTTAGGAAATCACAATGAG
>JAIOTL010000463.1 GCA_021106775.1 Planctomycetota bacterium
GAAAAATGTACTTTCATACTTGTCATGCAGTTTAAGGCAGTATTTGAATTCGGTTTCAGCATTGTCAAGCAGTTTTGTGTACTCAATGTTGTAGTATTTTTCTGCAATCTCGATTAACAGCTTAAGCTTGTTCATATCCTCGCCAAAGACAGCATAATTAAACGGATAGCCAATCATTGCAGCATCAATGGAATCGACAAGGTCGCCTACACGTTTTTCTAGTGCTTCCTGAATATCAGACAATGAAGGATTTTTATGCCTTCTCAGCAGCGATTTGTATTCCATGTACGGAAAAATTTCACCATTAAGCACAAGATTTATCATCGTGATAAAACCATTCGTGTCTTTTACAAGCTGAATTTCTTTCTTCTCGATTTCATTATCCTCTAAATCTTTCACATCTTTATTTTTCCGCAATTTATCGATATCAGACTTCATTTTCATCAATTTTTCAATCTCAGTCAAAAGTCTCTGAAAATCCCTGAGCCTGCCTGTATTCTTCTTACAAAGCATGATGTTTGTAATACCCAGCCCGAGATGCGCCCGGTAATTATCCTTTTCTTCTGCAATAATATCCGTGAAAACCTTTTTAGCGGTTTTTTTTCGAGGGTTATCGTCATCCCAGATACGGAGTTTCAAAAGGCTGTACCCGTAAATCAGTTTCGCCATCAAATTGTCGGGGTCTTCCCTCATCGCTCTCTCAGCAAGCATCCTCGCACGATGATAGGAATCGTAACTTTCTTCACCTTGATAATACCAGTAGCCCGACCAATCGAGATATGTATCGACAGCATCCTCCTCATATTTGTTATATGCGCAGGAATTGAGCAGGAGAAACGCGGACAAAATTATTAGTATTGTTTTGTTCATATCCATCCTTGATGGTTTAAGTTTACAACATTGTCAATAGGTTAAATAACTCCTGAGTCCTATTGTCAGCGTTGTCAAAGAAAAGCAGGTTTACCTGTTTTTCTGATGTAAGAGTTAATTTGTCTTAATATAAAACGTTGTAAAAGCAATTGCAATTCTTTCTGCGGTATCAGCCTATTGCAATGTTACATTAATTTTGATTAATAAACGGTAGGTCAGGGCATGCAAGCATGCTTTTCTTTGCGTCCCTTGTGCATATTTCACAGAATCAGTTGTTTTTACTGAGATAACGGTAGGTCAGGCATCTTGCCTGACACTTTGAGCATCTCTTTGACAGGCTAGGAAGCCTGTCCTACCAATACATAAAACTTCTGTAACACAGCCTAAGCAGATTTATACAAAGGCAGCTTAATACGGAAATTCGTGCCGGTGTCAATCTCAGACATTACAAGTTCTAGTATTCCATCGTGGTTCTCTATTATGCGCTTTGCAGTTGCAAGTCCCAATCCGGTTCCCTTCTTTTTCGTCGAGAAATACACGTCAAATATCTTTTCATGGTTTTCAGTTGAAATGCCCTTGCCTGTGTCAATAATCTCAATATAAAGCCAGGTGTCATCATAATTAACTTTAATAAATATCTCTCCGCTGCCCTTCTCGTTTATCGCATGCCGTGAATTTATTATCAGGTTTAGAAGAACTTGCTTCAGCTTCTGCGAATCCGCAGGTACAAGTGGCAGATTTTGGCCGAATTCTGTCCAAACAGTGATTTGCTCGCTTTTCAACTCCGGTTCAACGAAGTTCAGCATGGTGTTTATTAGTTTTTTTATGTCGGTAAGCTCGATTATTGTCTCGATATCACGTGCGAAATTCAGGAATTCGTTAACAATGCGCTCAAGACGCTGAATTTCATCGCTCATTATCTTAATACGTTTCAACGCCTTTTTCTCCCGCTGAGATTCCGAATCTTTCCAATCCTCTAAAAGCACCTCAAGGTTCAGATTCAAAGTTGAAAGCGGGTTTTTAATTTCGTGTGCAAGACCGCTTGCAAGTTCTTCCAAAAGCTTGGTCTGCATTTCCCTGCTTTCCTTCATAAAATCTTTCATGGACTTATTCTTTGCCATTTGATTTCTCCTCATCAATCGGTTCGGTTGTAACCTTCGGTGTTGACCAGAACGATTTGTTGGAACCTGTTGGATTTATCAGCCATTTTTTACCGTCGCGAGCTAACTCGATAACAAGTCCTGAATTTGTAACATTATGTTCTTCCTGGGTGTTTGGGTCAGTGTATTTCAGCTCCCAATTCAAGCGAACCTGCGAGCGATTGCCGTCTGAGGAAAAGGTAGTTTGAAGCACTTCAAAACTTGAAATGTGCAGGTTTTTCAACTCGTCTCTCAATCTCTCATATTCTCCTGAATCTTTTTTCAAGCGTGATGTAGGATGATGGCATTCATTAAATTCTTCGAGAGCATTGTCATTTACTGCTTTGATGTATGCTTTTACGGTTAATGCAGGATTCGAGAATGCCGGCACCTCAACTTCTTGATACAAATTCTGTCGGGGTTTTTTCTTACAGCCGCTGAGTATAAGAACTCCCAGCACAATCACAATTAAAGTCCGATTCATTTTTCATCCTTTTGCTTGGTTTTTAGTACTTCAGGCAGGAACCAGTCTTCGGGGAAATCCTTGTAATTGCTGTAAATTTCAGGCATCGGCAATTTTAGCATTTTTCGCAAACGCATGACAAAGCGTGCGAACTCAGGCGAGACCGTGATTCTGTCTTTTTCTAAGATTTCAATCAGTTCTTTCAACTCCGAAATAAATTCCTTGAAAAATCGTATAACACTGGTGTTTCCAACGTAGCACTCAATCAATTCGTCCAAAGCCGTGAGATTCCATAGATATTCGAACACAGGCTTCTCAAAGTCGCCTGGAATCATCGTTGCAACCTCAAGCAAAGTTCGAAAAGCTAGCAAACGGTCAATTTCAAACGGATACGTAAACACATATTCGTTGCTGAAACCCCCTTTCTGAGCTTTCTCAACGGGCATCTCGTAAACTGAAATGATGGGCAGAAGTTCTTCGAGTTCGGCATTCATAGTAAGTTTAAGAGCCAGTATTTTTAAGGTCTTCAGCAAATCATCCATGTAACTTTTGAGTGAAATCGGTGTCTGCATCAATTTCGGACGTTTTTCGAACTTGCTTGTGAGCAACGGGCTAAAGTGAATTCTTTTTCGCGTCTGAATCTGCAAAAGCTGCAGAAGCCAGTCCAGTTTCTGCTCCGAAATATCAACACTTATACGTTTAGGCAGATTCGCAACTTTGTTTTCAGCCCAATAAATACTTGAAATCAGCAAAGTTATTGGCTTGAAATTTGACTGAATCACGTCAATTTGCCCTTTTGAAATGAGATTTACAAGGAAATCAGCGGCATCCCCAAGATGGAGTTTTACTGAAACAATCTCACGAACAATCTTCTGAGCATTGAGATTCAACCCTAAATATTTACTCAAAAGCAAATGCTTATCAGGCAGTGAGCTTTTTAATGTATTAATCGCTGCGGTTCGCACACCAAAGTCCATAGAATGCATAAAATGAATCACCTTATCTAGAATCGAGTCCTTATTAATCAAACGCCCAAGACAGAGAATCAGCGATGCTTTATCAGCATCAGCTTCTGCTGATTTCAACAGCTCAAAAACATTTTTTTCATACAATTCTGTGCTGATTTCCATGCCAACAATACTTCGTAAAATGTTGCTGACAAGCTGAAATCTATTAGAATTCGCAGAATTTATTATGCGTCGGAAATTTTCATCAGTTGGCGTTTTCAAGAGTTTTTGTGCGTTTTTAAAGAGTTCGCATTGAGATTTTTCAGAAAACCAGAGCGCATTCGCCATTATCACAATATCGATGTCATGATTCCGGAACGCTCGAACGAGAATCGGCAGCAATCCTTTGTTTTTCTCCAGCATCGGAGTTATCAGCGTTTTATCCTTGACTGAATCGTCGATTATGATGGTTTTGCCAACAGAATTACGCAAATGCTTGATAAATTCGAGCATCGGCATGGGTATCAACTCGGTCTGAACGATATAATTATCGAAGAATTTTTGTGTTTCAGCACTTTCAACGAAAATCGGCTCAAGCTTGAATCCCCGATATGAAATTCGCCCCGGATAAACGAGAAGCCTGCCATTGTCAAACTCATAGCGAACATCCGCAACCTTAGAAATAATCGAAAGCATCTCAAATAATGTGCAATCGCTGAAAAATACATTGATTTTGAGGTCTCTGA
>JAIOTL010000322.1 GCA_021106775.1 Planctomycetota bacterium
ACGAGATTGTTCTCAGCATCACCCAGGATGAATGCGTCTATAAAATCGTGTAAGGGGGTACAATGTAGCGAAACTGTTCCACCTGCTATAATTAGCGGATGCGAATCGTCTCTTTGGGCTGATAGAACAGGTATTTTCGCCAATTCCAGCACATGCAAAATATTTGTGTAATTTAGTTCAACGTTCACCGAAAAGCCTATTATGTCGAATTCCGAGAGGGGCTTACGGCTTTCGAGCGCGAATAACGGGAAATCGTATCGGCGTAAAACGTCGATAAAATCTTGGTTTGGCAAAAACGCTCGTTCACAGGCGATGTCATTTTCGGCATTAAGCAGATTGTAAATTATGGCAGAGCCTGTGTGAGACATGCCTACGGTGTACGTATCCGGGAATACACTTGCGAATTTCACGTCCACAGCCTGATGATTTTTATGAACAACATTATCCTCATGACCGAGATACTGCATCGGGTTCTGAACATCATGAATATAATCGAGAAATGTTTTTTTGTGATACAGCACGCATACCCCGTTTGTGTAACTTCATAAATAAATAGTCTTATAACGTTAGAGCATTTCCTCGAAATCGGTTAAACGACGTTGAATATCAACCCTTTTAATCTCCTGCAATCTGCTGAAGTAAAAACCTTCATTAATAAATCTCGCCAGGACGATGCCATATTTCAACGCTTTCTTATGATGCGCCTGGTTCAGAATGCCCATGTATGAAAGATAACCGAGATAACCACCAGCAAAACAGTCAATTGAACCTGTGGGGTCAACAATTTTATCGAGTGGATACATGGGTGAAACACATGGATTGTTGCTGCTGTACAGAACAGCACCGGTTTCCTTGCTATAAACGATAACCTGCCAGGGTCCAAGCACCAGTATTTCACTAACCGCATCAAATAAGTATTTTTTCTCAGTGAGCAATTTCGCATCATCTGGCGTGATAATAATAGCATCGATGTTTTGCATAAGCTCAAGCAATTTCGGCTTATCGCTCGCAATCCACTGTTCCGCGGTTGTTGCAACAACATAATGCGGATTCTTTATCTGTGAAAGCACGTAATTCTGGGTCTCAGGATGCCCTTTAGCAAGGTAAACATATTTTGCTGATTTTGCCTGTTCGTTGAGAATTGGGGTAAAATCCTTGATAATTTGTTTGTTTTTCTCCTGAGTTTCTGCGTTATCGTAGATATTTTCGTACTTTCCAACCCATTCAAACGTCTCACCCTCTTTTTTTAATACTCCGTCAACATTGATATTGCGCGAATGCAGAAAATCCAGATGTTCTTCCGGAAAATCGCTGCCTACAACGCTTATCAACTGCACCGAATTTAAAAAACTGGAAGCAAGGGCAAAATAATTCGCACTTCCACCAATCACCCGAACCGACTGATTCTCAGGTGTAATTATGGTGTCAAACGCCAGAGTGCCGATGACAAGAAGGCTCATTATTCCTCCGCAATCAAATTACTTCGTTTTCCGACGTATTATCCTCTTTTTGCATGTAAATATTAGGTGCATCTTGCCAGAGCGTGTCCAACTCATAATATTTCCGAGCATCATCATAGAAAATGTGGACTATCACCTGATTCAGGTCAATCAGAATCCACCAGGCAATGTCATAACCTTCGATACCGGCAACAGGAACCTTGGTAACCTTCATCGCTTTTTCAATTTCACTTGCTATGCCCTGAATCTGCCGCCTATTATAACCAGTCATAAACACGAAAAAATCTGCCAAAGATGTTTTACCTGTCGCGTCGATAACCTTGATGTCTTGAGCACGCATTGAATCACCGATTTCTGCACAATCAAGCGCAAGTTTCATCGTTGCTTCCTTTTCCTCAGGCGATGGTATCACGTATTCACGCTCTTCTTCGGGTTCATCCGATTCAATAATTTTCATTTTTTCGTATAGGTCAGCATATTTTTCCTTGAGCAGTTCTTCATCCGCGAATTCCTCGGGTTTATCCTGTTCAGAAAGATTGTCAGTATTCATTCATCTCCTTGCAAAAAACAAAGTAATATACATTGTTATATAGAATTGGCAATATTTAATTTAGCCTGTTTCCTGATTAGTATTTAACAAACTGGCCTACAAATTGTGTTTTTCGATGGTATTGCATGTCAAAAGCTTAGGATTTATCTTGTCTGAAAGTGTATTCTTTCGCTCCATTTGGATATTGATTTGTTATTGCAATCTGGATTCTGGCTCCATCGTGCAAAGACTGCTTTTTATCGATTCTTATTGAGTTTACATATGTGCCGTTTGACGAATTCGTATCCTCAATATAATATTGGTTTTTGTCGTAAGTAATCTTGGCATGCTGCCTTGAAACAAGTGGGATGCCGATAACAATATCATTGCCCGGTACACGCCCGATAACCGTTGGATTCTTGTTGATTTCGACAATTTGCCCGGTTCTGCGGTCGGTAAGTTGTCCTTTCCCTGTTCTCGGAAGAGGCGCAGTTACACTTTTCAATGCCGCCATCCTCTCTTTTTGGGCTTTTATCTGCTGTTTCAGTCTATCCTTAAGAATCGTCGTCAGAGTATCTTTATTTATCGAAATGTCGGATTGTTTCGAGTCATACTTTCCTGAAACTTCCTGCATGTCCCTGCCTATCTGCTCCACCGCCTTTATAACTGTTTGCTGTGCCTGCTCTTTCGAGTCCTTTTCACCGAGTAATTTCACACATTCAATCTCTGCAACACGATGAAGCTGGGCGTGTTCGAACAATCTCGCTAAATCCTCCGGCACCCGAATAATTAAGTCCTTATTGAGGTCGCCAATTTCCATGAGTTCAAGCGCAATCATGCGATACGCATCATCTTTAAGGTTTTTGCATCTTGAAATGTCAAGGGTAACAACAGACTTTTCGGAATGCATGAGTTGCCAGAACATTTCCTCGAATTCTGACAGAAATGCAGCTTCGGATTTTACGCGCACTATGAGCGAATTGCCATCAAGTTCCCATTCAGGCAGGTCTTCTCTGCTGCGTCTAATCCGCATTACTCCCATTAAGCAACTCTCCGAATTGATATTACTTCAGACTAATATTCATATCGACAATAAATTGCATTATATATCAATCGGCAATACCTGCAAATAAAGAATAAGAAAACAATTTCGCACTCGAAGATGTTGAATGTTTTGATTGGTAAATATGTAACATCTTGTCATTCTGAGCTAGTGAAGAATCCAGGCTATTAGAACAAAAAATATGGAATAATAAATTTAATATGTATGAAAAATTCTGACCGAGAATCTTTGTCTTCATTTGTAATTATGTATTACATTTTTATTTGCTTAGCATTTGACCATCCTGGATTCTTCAGTCGTTACACTCCTTCAGAATGACAAAGGTGTGTCTTCAGGCGGTTTTGCGGGATTCATCGAAAGAGATAAATACAACATGCTGAATCGTGGAAAATATACAGCCAAAAGTCGAAAAAGCAGCACAGTGCAGTAAACTCCCAGAAGTCCGGTTGCAATCCCTCCAAGAACATCGGAAGGGAAATGCAATCCGCCATAAATTCTGCCAATTCCAGTTAAAAACGCCCAGAAAAGGAAAAATGCACCTGTTTTGAAGCCGTAAATCACAACAATAACACCCGCCAAAGTAAACGCGAAATTCGTGTGTCCCGAAGGAAATCCACGACGCTTGAGAATCCCCCGTTCAGGTTCGTTAATGTCCGTCTGAATGTGCAAAAACTCATTAAACCAGGGTGGAAGCTGACCGTCTTTCTTTATATATTCTTTGTACGGACGGGCGCGTTTCGAAATATTTTTCGGAATTGCGAAGATTAATGTCGAAATCAACAATGCGCTTACTAAAAATACAAGGCGAAACCAAAAAACTGACCGTTTCCGTGTGCTAAACCACAAAACGACAAGTAAAGGTGCAAGTATAAAGAATTCACCAAGAACGTTCGCCACCATGAAAAAATGATTAATATACGAGCGAAGCTTTGATGTCGCCTCACCCGGACGCAGAAATTTATACAGAAACTCGAATAAATCGAAATCAATATTCAGGATTGCATCGTACAAGCTCTGTTCTCCTGTAAAACGTTTCTATAAATGTATAATTTTACACGCATCAGCTCATTTTTCAATTTTTTTGATGATTAAGTGATTTTATTAGATTTCTGGTGTTTTTCGTCTGTGATTTTGCCGTCGCACATATACAGAAGTCGATGTCCCCTGCTTGAAAGCTCCTTGTTGTGTGTAACAAAAAGGAACGAAATGTTGTGTTCTTCATTGAGTTTGACCAAAAGCTGATGTATTTTCTGCGCATTTTCTGTGTCAAGGTTACCAGTGGGTTCATCGCAGAAAATCAGCTCAGGATCGTTAATCAGCGCGCGTGCAATCGCAACTCGTTGACGCTCTCCACCCGAAAGCTGAGACGGCAGATGCTTTATCCGGTCAGTAAGTCCGACGATTTCCAACAAATTCTTCGCTTTTGTTTCAATTTCCCGATATTTCGCACGATAACTGAGTGGACCGCGTGCAATCATCTGCGGCATAAGCACGTTTTCAAGAGCATTGAATTCGGGCAGCAAATGATAAAATTGAAAAATGAAACCGAAATATTTGTTACGGTAAGCGGACTGAGTTTCCTCGTTTAGCGAAGTTATTTCCTCGTCCCTAAAAAATACTTTTCCTGATGTCGGCTTGTCAAGCAGTCCCATAATGTGCAAAATTGTAGATTTACCTGCACCCGAAGGTCCAAGTATCATAAGCATCTCGCCTCGATGCACAGAAATATCAACACCTTTAAGCACATCAAGCGTACTTTCGCCAACCGGAAAAGTTCGATAAATATTGTCAGCGTGCAGTAAAATTTCAGATTTTTTCATGTTTCCTTCACGTTTTTTTTGAGATTACCTGAATTTCTCGTTTTTACAAATCAAATTTGATATTCACGTAAATAATGTATACAGTGTCAAGAAATATTTGATGGATGTCATTCCTGCGAAAGCAGGAATCCAAAATTCTGGATTCCCAATCAAGTTGGGAATGACAGAGCAGTATTGTATCTTCGTAGATTAATCATGTGCAAATTTAGCGTTAATTTTAATAAAAAAAGGTTGAAAGCTGGGAAAAATAATATAAAGTTTCACTCTTTATCAATCAAATATTAAGCGAATGAGGTTGCGATGAAAGGTGTCATACATCCTAAATACGCGGTTTGCAAGGTCAGATGCGCATGCGGACACGAGTTTGAAACTGTGAGTCTCAGAGAAGAAATGCGCGTGGACATCTGTTCAAATTGTCATCCGTTTTATACAGGCAAGCAGAAATTCGTCGATACTGCAGGTCGCGTTCAGAAATTCGAAAAACGCTTCAATTGGTCAGATATGGAAGCAATGGAAAAGGCAAAAAAGAAAACCGCAGCTCAAAAGAAAAAGAAGAAAATTCAGAAAATTGGCAAAGTTAAGCTGATAACGGATGAAGCAGCAGTCAGCGATACTAAAAAAACCATTAATATTGTAAAAAAAGACGTAGCAAAAGGCGAAAAGAAGCCGGAATAACTTAAAACAAACAAAATTCAGAAGCAGCAGTCAGATTTGGCTGCTGTTTTTTTTTACCTTTTTGTTTGCTGATTTCCGCATGTTGTGCAAGAATTTTGAAATATTTGTTAAGAATTCCAATTCTGGAGGATTTTATGAAGAAGATTGTATTTATTTTGTTTTTTGCAACACTTGCGTGGATTATGTTGGGCGCGGTTCTGCATGCTGCCAATAACAGTGAATCAGCACAAACTACCAATGCTGCAACTGGTGATTCTGACGCTAAAACCGCATTGGCAACCGAAAAAACCAACATCGCAATGTTCAGATTGAAAAAAATGCTTTTCCAAGAAAAATCCATCTTTTTAGACAATAAGTCAGCAATTGAAAAATTTAAGAAGACCAATCCCAAGGCAACTGATGAACAAATCACAAAATTCAAATCATCACTTCCTGCGAGTTTTATTGATGTCTGGGAAGGATTAAAAGCGGAAATCAAAGCGTTTAAACTTGTCGATATTCCTGAAACCACAGAAGCATTAAATGCTGCAGATTTGAATGCAATCAATATGCGCAATGCAAAAATCGCTGCGTTTCAGAAGAAATTTACTGATCTTTACAATTCCGATAAAAAATTCAAAATTCTTGTAAACGCTTACCTTACACAGATAAATTACGACAAAATTAAAGAACTGAAATTTTCTGAATTTCAGGATGCTCTAGGATTAATCAAAACTGAGAATAAAGCTGGGGATTATGAATATCTTACGTTCGGCGAAGTTACAATCGATAATTTCTTTTTCGGCTCAAAGGCAACGATCAAGAACATTGATGAAATGCTCAATTACAGTCTGACGCAGCTTTCAGAACCTGCAAGCACGCCATTTTATCGCAGAGCCGTCAGTTTTCTCGGCTTGCTCATCATGCTTTTCCTTGCTTGGTCAATGTCAAGTGCAAGATTCAAAATGAACTGGCGCCTTATTATTTCAGGTGTCATACTTCAGATAATCTTTGGAATTCTTGTGTTGTGGACAACTCCAGGCGCGTGGTTTTTCGAAGGTGCACGTTATTTAATAGATAAAATTATTAAATTTTCAGATGAGGGTGCCAAATTCGTTTTTGGTGCTGGATTCAAAGAGCACTTTTTCGCGTTTTCCGTGCTGCCAACAATCATTTTTGTCTCCTCGATGATGTCAGTGCTGTTTTATCTGGGAATCGTCCAGCACATCGTCAAGGGGATGGCGTGGGTCATGGTTAAAATCATGGATGTGTCAGGTTCAGAGTCTCTGGCATCGGCAGCAAACGTTTTTGTCGGGCAAACCGAAGCACCGCTTGTGATTCTGCCGTACATAAAAACAATGACACGTTCAGAACTCATGGCGTTAATGGTCGGCGGAATGGCAACTGTTGCAGGTGGCGTGATGGCAGCGTATGCAGCGATGGGTGCGGATGCAGGACATTTGTTATCGGCATCAATAATGTCGGCACCAGCAGCACTGGTCATCGCAAAAATAATGATTCCCGAACGTGAATCCTCGCTGACAAAGGGAATTGTGAAGGTCGAAGTTGAAAAGCCCGGCGAAAATGTGCTTGATGCTGCATGTGCCGGTGCTTCTGGAGGATTGAAGCTGGCAGTAAACGTCGCGGCAATGCTCATCGCATTCACCGCCCTGATTTATCTCGCAAACTGGGTACTCTGTGGAATTGGCGACCTTTTCGGTTTTGCACTATCACTTCAGATGATTCTCGGATGGATTTTCTCACCACTTGCATGGATTATGGGCGTCGAGGGCAAAGATATTATGCTTGTGGGTCAAACTATCGGAGAAAAGACAATTCTCAACGAATTCTACGCATACACAACGTTGGTCAGCGACAAGGTTCAACCTCATATTTCCGAACGTTCGTTCACGATTGCAACCTATGCGCTGTGCGGCTTTGCGAATTTTGCATCAATTGCCATCCAGATAGGCGGAATCGGCGCATTGGTGCCTGAACGTCGAAAAGACCTGGCGAAGCTTGGTTTGCGCGCAATGATTGGTGGAACTCTTGCTGCCTTTATGACCGCCTGCATTGCCGGCATGCTAATTAAATAGTTTTTCACAATCGATTAACAACCCACGTGAAAAGCGTGGGTTTTTTCATTACATATGGGAATAAATTATCGGAGTATTACGTTTATTTAGTTAAATAATACTCGCGGAGAGTTTGCACAATGAAATATCAATACGATGTTATCGTTATCGGTCTGGGACCTGCTGGGATGGCAGTTTCAATAATGGGCGCAGAGATGGGCTTAAAAGTCTGCGGAATCGAACGTCGGGCAATTGGCGGTGAATGCATGAACATCGGATGCATACCGAGCAAAGCCCTTCTGCAGATTGCAAAGCAACGTAAGATGTTTTCAACGCTTGAGGATTTTGAGCTCAGCAAAGTAAACTTGCCTGATGTGCTGAAACCCTTCGATAAAATCGCGCATGACATAAAATACATCAATGACAAAAAAACTATGAATATGTTCAAAAAGGTTGACCTTATCCTGCGCGAAGGTGATGCCGAGTTTGTTGACGCACACACGGTTAAGGTTGGTGAAAAACGGATAACAGGCAGACGAATATTCATCGCAACAGGGACGATGCCTGCTATTCCACCAATTGAAGGTTTAGGGAACATTGAGGGCATTCTGACAAATGAGAATATCTTCAGCCTTGATAAAGTGCCGGAAAGCATGACAATTAT
>JAIOTL010000114.1 GCA_021106775.1 Planctomycetota bacterium
GCAAAGCCGAAGTCGATGATTTTCAGGTGATTCCCTGACATTGTCTCAATAACGATTATGTTGGCAGGTTTTAAATCCCGATGCACAACACCGTTTGAGTGAATGTATTTCAATGCTTCAAGAAGCTGCAACAGAAGTTTCGCAACGCTTTTGCAGTCTTCGTTTCCTTTCAGCCAGTTACTAAATGTCAATCCCTCGACATATTCCATAACGAGAAATGGCTTGCCGTCCTGAAAACCGTGATTCAGGTGTTTGATAAGGTTCCTGTGTTTGAATCTTTCAAGCAGCAGTATTTCCTGCTCGAATCGGCGGATTAAGCTTGGATCACTTGCAGTCCGAATATCCGCAAGCTTTATGGCAACTTTTGCATCATTCGCTTGGTCAATTGCCAGAAACACTTCGCTCGTATAACCAGCACCAAGTTTGCGCAGAATGCTGTATCTTCCTTCTGCAAAACTTCCTGTCTCAGACATTTTTTTCCTATTCGGACGTGTTTTAATTACTCGGAATCGTCAATTTCACTTGCCTGTTCAAGAATTTTCCTGCGCACCATAATCGGGCATTTCGCTCGAACCGCAAGAGCAATGCTGTCCGAGGGTCTGCAATCAACTACAACTTTGCTGCCTGTCGGGCTGGTGAAATGCAAATTCGCAAAGTATGTTCCCTGATTCAGATTCGCAATCTCGACAAAATCGAGTTCAGCACCAAGTTTGATGAATATTGAATTCGTAAGGTCGTGGGTTAACGGGCGCGGAACTTTAATTTTACGCAATATTCTATCTATTGAAATTGCCTCGAATATGCTTATCACAATTGGCAGAATTCTGTTGCCGTCTTTTTCTTTCAGTATCATGAGGTGCTGGTCATTTCGCTCGTTTATTATCAGCTTGGATAAAAATGCTTCAATCATCGAAAATCCCACTAAATCAAAATGTTAAGTTATAAAGTCGCAACTTGTATTAATAAAATCGACATCAGAAATCGATTATACAAACAAATTAGCTTAAACAGATTGAAATTGAAGAATAAAATTCAATAAACCGAAATAATGAAGTAATGCATGGTTATAAGATTTATTTCCAAGAAAAGATGATATAATTCTTAAACCGATAAAAAAAATATTGCAAATTGCCACCAAACTCATAAATTTGAATGTAGTATTTTGCATGGAAACATAATTTATTTTACATTTTATTATATCTTAGAAAGGGAAGCAAATGACAGTATCAACTACACCTTTTACTCAAGTCTATGCTTTTACAAAACTGCTTGAGAGCATGGTCGAAAAAGAACAAGTTGAAAAGATATACATTTTGCCTTTCTCTCAACCTGTTGATTTAAGCATGAGAGCAACATCCAATTTCAAGAATGTTGAGTTGCTGCATGAGACAGTAAAGAACATTTTTGCAGGCAAAGAGTTTATTACGCTGAATTCAACAGAAATAGATGAACTTGGAAAAGCAAGACTTGTATTTAATCAGCGCGATATACTTCTGCCGGATATTCTGTTTGAAGACAATACACTCATTTTCAATTACGCTTTACCTGTGCCGGACAAGAAGATGCTGGTTTACAGCGGGATTGCAAACATGATTCAGTTCTTAACCCCTGAAGACAAGGAATATTTCAGCACGCTCAAGAAAGAAGAAGGCTTGATGTTCCTTGGGCATCTATACAGCCAGTTTTCCGCGCAATTCATTCACATGATGGAAATTAACGAGCTTATTACGGTAAACACGTCCGAAATAGCCGATATGGATCCACTGATTCAGTATGAAAAAATGCACGAAATCGTCATGAATGAAGAAAATTATTCAAAAACCGATTTAAATGAGTTCTGGATTTCAAAGGATATAAGGGAACTTGACCTTTTCTCGTTCTTCAAAATCTGGGGTGAAAGACCTGTCAGAGAAGGAAGCTGGTTCTTCATTCCACAGGACATTCCAACTATTGAATAATACACGATTGTGGAAAAACAAAGAATTCAGGACACAGAATAGGTTTTCAGCCTTTTTGTGTCCTTTTTTTTCGGAGAGAAGAAAAAGATTATGAAATTACCGGCATTACCAAAACGAGATGTTGAATCTCATAAAGGAGATTTCGGCAGATTGTTGATTATTGCAGGTTCGCGCGGAATGATTGGTGCCGCGTGTCTGGCAACCAATGCTGCGCTTCGCTCAGGCTGCGGTCTGGTTCATCTCGCATTACCGGAAACTTCACAGAAAATCGCTGCCGCAAGAGTTCTTGGTGCATTAACAATCCCACTTGCTGAAACAAAATCTGGTAGCATCGCAAAAAATGCAATTAAACAGATAACTAATAAACTTGGAAACAAAGACTCGGTGGCAATCGGTCCTGGATTAACAACCGATGCTGAAACAGTTGAGTTTATCTGCAATCTTGTTGAATATGAGATTAATGTTCCCATGGTTGTCGATGCTGATGCTCTCAACGCGCTTTCGCAAAATATTCAGGTCATGGAGAACGCGAGCAAGAGAATTCCGATGATTTTGACGCCTCATCCCGGCGAAATGGCTCGATTGATGAACACGACGATAGCGGATATTCAGTCTGACAGAGCAAAATCCGCCTTAAAATTTACCAAAAAATATCCTGAAATAACTCTCGTGCTGAAAGGGCATCAAACAATTGTACGCAAAAACGACCGCGAATACGTCAATACAACGGGAAATGCAGGGCTTGCCAAGGGTGGTACAGGCGATGTTTTAACAGGATTGATTGCTGGACTACTTGCACAGAAAATGACCGATTTCGACGCTGCTGTCCTCGGTGTTTATCTGCACGGCATGTCAGCCGATTTTGCATCTGAAGTTTACACGCAATATTGTATGACCGCTGAGGATTTGCTCGATTTCCTGCCGAAAGCATTCAAACTCAACCAATAAATTGCGATAAATTAATGCAAAAAGGTTGTGCTTTCAGGCTGAGAATATACATTTACGTTTATCCTTTACAAATTAGAGAATAATATGGTTTTTAACATTTTACTGGATACCGCCGGAGCAAATATTCCTTTTGATGGAATTCCGCAGTTTAGCGGATTGTCACTGGTAATCGGAACTTTTTTCGGAGTTCTCTTTCTTGAACTGATGATTTACCTTATATTATACAAGAAAACAAGAATCGACCAGGCTTTTGTGAGAACCGGTGCTGGTGGTGTTAAGGTTACTGTGGACAGTGGATTGCTTGTTCTGCCTTTGTTTCATGCTCTTAAAACGGTTTATTTATGTCAGCATTCGATAATGTTAAAATTCACCAATGAAACAAAACTTTACTGGTCGAATCATGAGCAATTTGAAGGTTCAATTTTTATTACGATTCAAATTCCGCCTGAAAATACGACAATGATTATCAATGCTGCAAGGAATTTCATCAAAACTGAGACCCCTAATGACATTTTAATGGTAATTGAGCCGGCATTCAGAGCTTCAATCCGTGAATATTTCAGAACGTACAGGATGGAAACGTTTGATTTTGAGCCGAGTACTATCGAAGTTCGACTGAGTCGTTCGCTTGAAATGGTTACTTTTGCTTTCGGCTTGAAGGTTCGGGCGGTTTACATTCATAAGGGTGAGAAACTTAGTGACTCTTCACAGCTTCATATCGAGAATTTGATGCAGAATAAGAATCTGGATAATTCCGAACCACCTACAACCGAGAATTCATAATAAATTTCGACATTTATGAAATATTTGATTTTTGTTGATTGTTAATACACCAAGATTTAATAATGCATAAAAATATTTAGGAATATTATGGATTTCATCTTGGATTTTGCATCAAAAACCTGGGAATTATTTGTCGAGATGTCGCCTTATCTCATCCTCGGTATCGCAATCGCAGGCTTTCTGCGCATAGGTTTACCGAGGAATCTTCTTTATCGGCATCTTTCTAAGCCCAATTTATGGTCAGTCTTTAAGGCATCTTTGTTTGGCGTTCCGCTACCCTTGTGTTCCTGCGGGATTATACCGGTAGCAGCGCATTTGAAGAAGGAAGGGGCGAGTAAGCCAGCGGTATTGTCTTTTTTAACTTCGACACCAACAACTGGTGTGGATTCGATACTGGCAACATATGCGCTTATGGGACCCATTTTCGCAATTGCACGCCCGTTAATCGCGTTAATAAGCGGTTTACTCAATGGCATCATGCTTCTTTTGTTCGACAAAGATAAAAATGAATATAAAGAATCGATAAATTCATTCAATTGCACAATTTGCGATATAGAATCTCCGCATACACATACTTTAGGCGAGAAAATCAAGCATGCAACACACTATTCATTTTCGGAGTTAATTGATGATATTGGAAAATGGCTTGTTATCGGCATAGTTCTTGGAGGACTCATCAGCGCGATAGTTCCGACAGATTCAGTTTTTGCGCGTGAATATCTGACGAATCCCTGGATTTCATACGTTTTCATGATTGTTGTAGGTGTTCCGCTATATATTTGTTCAACAGGTTCGATTCCCGTAGCGACATCATTTCTTATTGTCGGCGTTAATCCGGGTGCTGTTCTTGCGTTTCTAATTGTTGGACCTGCGACGAATACTGCGACATTGACTTTTGTTGGTGGAAAATTCGGCAGGAAAACGCTGTTTATCTATCTATTTTCAATACTTACGGTTGCGCTGGCGTCAGGCTTATTGATTGATTTTATATATCCTGAGCTTAGTGCATTCGCCAAGGAAATGCACAAACATGGTGATAAAATCGACTATCTCGGAATTGTATCGGCAATTGTGCTGATACTGTTAATTTTGAAATCATACGTGAGCAAACTCATGAAACGCAAGAAAATCATAGGGGTAGGTAAGGTTTATAAGATTGAGGATATGACCTGCAATCATTGCTTGAATAAGATTTTGGAAACTGCAAGGGGAATTGACGGCATCAAAGACATTAATATCAATTTGAACAAACGTCTGGTAGAGATTTTGGGCGATTATGATGAGCCAACGCTTCTTGCCAAATTAAAAGAAGCAGGCTACACACCTGAATCCCAGGATTAAATCCTCAAGATTTTTGCCACAGAGAACACTGAGAACACTGAGAACACTGAGAACACTGAGAACGCAGAGAAAATGGTATGTCAGGCATCTTGCCTGACATATAATATCACATTGACAGGCTAGGAAGCCTGTCCTACCGCATTCGATGTTAAAGTGTATTTATCATTATTTGGTATCATCAATCATCAAGAAACATTCGATGGAACGCAGGGATTGATTCGGTTACAGACTTCGTCTTTCCTCGCAATGACAACGGGCGTAATCTCTTCAAAATCGAGAAATTTCGTGAAATATGCACAGGGGAGGGAAAAAAATGCAGGTTTACTTGCCTGTTTTGTGGTTTGCAACACTCAATTATCAAACCAAAAAAAATAAGAAAAATGCTTGTTGATATTTCAACTGGTAGCTGAGATTTTCCAATTTTTTTTGTGATTTTGCACTTAGTTTATTGGAGGATTGTTATATTCTGTTTGGTATGTAAAATTGGAAAATTAAAATAATTTAGAATATTAAACAAATTCTATCTCGCGACCCTTTAATATATAAGATTTGGGAGAGGTAAATATGTATCGAAAAGTAAACATATTGTTTCTTTGTGTGTTTTTGAGTTTAGTTGCTTTCAGCTGTGAAATTGGGATAAATTTTTCTGCGCATTTATTTTACTTCCCAAAAGATTTCAATTTCGGAAGCGTAGATGTCGGAAGCGTTGGCACAATCAATGTTGAAATCGAGAATCCGGGCGTTGCTGAACTCAGGATTGACCAAATCATCATCGTGCCTGATTCACACACCAATTCACAGGAAATGTACATTTCGGAAGTGATTGACCAGGTTGGAAGGTCTCTGCAACCTCCTTTTGACAAAATTCGAGTTGAGCCAAACAAAGGTTTACAACTCATATTAAAATTCGAACCTCTTGATACAAATGCGAAATCAGCAATGCTTGCAATAACACATAATGCCAGCAACATTGACAGCCCTTTTGAAGCAAAAGTTGGTGGTAATAATTCAAACCTTGATATAGATCCTGAGTTTTTGGATTTCGGAAAAGTGGATTCCGGAAATAAATTGGAAAAAGAAATTGAAATTGTGAATCGGGGTACTGAAACTTTGACAATTTATGCTCTTAACATCACAGGTTCAAACGATTTCACAATTGAATCTAACAGCGGGTATTCAACCATTGAACCCATGCAGTCAAAGAATATTCGAATGAGTTTTATGCCGACAGTTACCGGATTTGCAGAAGCAAAACTGAATATTATTCACGATTCCGCAGGCTCTCCCACACTCGTAGAGCTCAGTGGTATTGGCGTGCCGGATGATAACAGATCACCTGATGTTAGTAACCCAACGGTTACACCAAACATTGTTAAATCCGATGGAACCGAAATTGTTCTTTTCACTGCGGAAATCACAGATACCAACGGCAGTGCTGATCTTCAAAAAATAAACATCAACATGTCTTCGCTTCTAGGTGATGAAAATCAGATAATGTTTGATGACGGTACAAACGGCGATGTTGTTGCTGACGATAATGTTTATTCGTTCGAATTTCTGATACCAAGCGGGTTAAGCAGCAGAAACTATGATATTAGGATAACAGCAACAGATTATTCTGACGACATTGGTTCTGGTGATTGTTTTTTAAGGATTTACAGTGGGAATAAAATTTATGTGAATGATAGTACGGGCAATGATACCCTTGGCACTGGCAGTTCTGTTACGCCATACAAAACCATCCAAAAAGGCATTGATGAATCTTCAACGGGCGACTGGGTTGTTATTCAAGATGGTGTTTACAAAGGTTCGGGCAATCGTGACCTTGACTTTTCGCATAATCTTGCACCTGCTCAGACACGAGAAATCATACTAAAATCTGAAACTGATGCTATTTCAACAATCATCGACTGCGAAGGCTCAAGCACCGAAGAACACAGAGCATTTGTTTTCGATTCAGATGAAACTTCTTCTGCAGTTGTTGATGGATTCACAATCCGCAGTGCTTATTCATCGGAAGATGGAGGAGCAATTTACTGCGATGGGGCAAGTCCCACAATTCAAAATTGCATTTTGATAAACAACCAGGCAGATGATAACGGTGGTGCAATTTACTGTAAAAATTCATCGGAAGCATTGATTTTGAACAATACTATTATGTTTTGTTCAGCAGTTTCTGGAGCAGGCATTTTTGCTGACAATTCTTCAATTACAGTATTAAACAACGATATTAATAACAACCTCGGCACAGAAAATGGCGGTGGAATCTGCGTTCTCGACAGTTCAGTTACAATCGAAAGCAACGACATTATCGATAACAATCTCGATTCATATGATAATGATTTGCGAGGTGCCGGCTTATATATTGAAGGTGATTCGATTCTCCCATCAATTAAAAACAATAACATTAACGGAAACAGTATACGCAGCAACAGCGGTGAATGCTACGGCTCGGGATTGTACATAGATATTGAATCATCGACCTATTACGTTGAATACAATGAGTTTAAGTCCAATACGATTTACAGTAATACTAACTTTGCTTATGGTGGAGGTGTTTTTATTACCGGTGAAAATAATGCTGTAAAATTTCGGAACAATGATGTGCTTTTTAATGAAACCAATTCAAGTAGCTCGTCTCCTATTGGTGGTGGTATGTATATTGACAAGGACACAACAATTGAGATAAAACACAACATAATCTCACATAATATTGTTACATCAAGACTGAGTTATACTTATGCAGGTGGTATTTTTATCGATCAAACCGACAACGTAACTTTCGAAAATAACACAATTAATTACAATACTGCGATAGCACAAAGAGGGAATGTATTTGGCGGCGGAATTGCAGTCAGAAATAACTCTTACAGCATAACCGTGAAAAACTGCGAAATAAAATACAATGTATGTAATGCAGCATCGGGTTACAGAAATTATGGAAGCGGCTTGTTTGTCTATGCAGACACTATTGTCGTTATTGAAGATAGTGAAATATCTGAAAATTCTGCTATTTCGGCTTCTTATTCATACGGCGGTGGGATTTTCCTAAATACCAATTCGTCTGCAACAATTAAAAACACAGAAATAAAGTCAAATATTCTCAACGCCTACTACTATTGCTACGGTGCTGGTGTATATTGCAGTACGAATACTACAGCAACTTTCGAGGATTGTGAAATTTCGAACAATGAAACCAATGCAAGCTATGACAGTTATGGTGGAGCGATATATTTCAGACAGGGGAACTATAACCTTACAAGATGCAAACTCAATGACAATATGCTAAAATCCTGGCGTAATTCATACGGTGGTGGTTTTTACTGCTACAATTATGTTGCTCTGACTTTGGAGAGCTGTGAAATACTCTCAAACACCAATAAAGGCTCAACCTGTTATGGAGCAGGACTTTATTCATATTATACTTCAGTAAATTTGCAGATAAAGAACTCACTTATTGCCTATAATACTGCAGATTCAACAGATTTAGCTAATGGTGGTGCGATTTATATTTACTATTCTATTTTCAATATCCAAAACTGCACAATAGCGAGTAATACCGCCATCTCAAACACCGGAAATGCTAACGGGGGAGCAATTTACATTGCTTACACATATGTTTCTTCATCGATTAACAACACGATTTTGTGGAATAACCGTGCTATTTCGCGCTTTGGGAGCGGGAATCCATCTGGGAATGATTTCTACATTTTGGTCGATAGAACTTATATTATCATTATCAACAATTGTCTGTTTTCAAAGCTCCCGAAATTCGGCGTACCAAGCATTCACGATCCGTACAATTTGCTGAGACCCAATCTGGCATGTATTTTCGATTCTGATCCATACTTTGTTGATGAAAGAGCAGGAAATTACAGACTTCAGCATACTAACATCGGCTACATCTTTGATTCTCCGTGCATTGACAGGGGAAACGATTCGCTAATCTCTGCCAATATCAGGCAGGACTTGGACGGAAACCTGCGCTTTGTTGACGGTGACAGAAGCGGTGGAGCAACAATAGACATTGGCTGCTATGAAAAGCAGAATTAATACACATAATATTAATTTTAAGCCATAGTCAGGTAGGTCAGGCATCTTGCATGACAATCACCATCATTTTAACAGGCAGGGATGCCTGTTCTACCATTCATTGATACTTTTGTAACAGTGCATTAATGAGGATTATTAGTCCTTACCACCAGGGGTAAATTCCTTGCTCTTTCAGGTAATTGAGCACCATATTTGTGTCGTCGAGGACTTTCTGGCGGTTTTCCTTAGAGTAATATTGGATTAAGTACGATGGGTGATACGTTGCTGCAATGAGAATGTCAGTATCCTTATATTTATGAAACTCGCCGCGAAGTTTGCCAAGTGGAAACGATGGCTTTTTTTCGGTCAAAAAACGGGCGGCATACGCACCAAGTGCAAAAATTACTTTAGGCTTGATAATCTCAATCTGTTTGCGCAAATATCCCTGACAATTCTCAATCTCCTCAGGTTGCGGGTCGCGATTCTTGGGTGGACGACATTTCAGCACGTTGCCGATGAAAACTTCCTTGCGCGGAATTCCCATGCCTTTCTCGATTATCTCAGTCAGCTTCTTCCCGGCACGACCGATAAAAGGAATCCCTTCTCTGTCCTCATCCGCACCCGGTGCTTCACCGATGAAAACAAGTGGAGTGTTGATATTGCCGTCTCCGGGAACAATTTTGTTTCTGTTAGTAACAAGCATTTCACAACGCTGACAACGCAGAATTTCATCATGCAGGTTTTCAATCGCTTCATGTTTCTCATTTGCTGATAATTCCATATTTACAAAATCCTTTTCTGATGTGCTGTCATCAAGTTTTATGTCCGCAAACTCAATTAATGGTTTTTTCTTCATACTTTTCGCGACATGCTTACTTTCAACGTTTTGCAACGCTTTCTCAACATCTTCAAGAGATGCTGATTTATATTCTTTGGCGGAGGAAGCGGTTTTTTCATTACGAATATTTTTAATCGATTTCTTGATTTCTCTGACTAATTCTCTGTCCCTGGGAAGCGATTCCAACCCAAGCGACTGTTCAAATTTAATACGCAAGTATATTGCGTTGAAAAGGTCAATTTCTGCATCCATTTTATAAAATCCTAAAATATTCAGGAACATTTATACAAAATCTTTTTTATTTGATGACGTAAAAAAAACAATTGTTGAAACTGTGAATCAGCAATTTCGTCAAATATTAGGAAGTGGTAAAGAAATTTCGAGTCCTGTCATTCTGAGGAATTGAAATGACGAAGAATCCAGATGAATGAATCATACTGGATTCCTACTTTCGCAGGAATGACAATAGAAATAAGTAATATCGTTAACGTGAGGAAATTATGAAAAAATCATCAGTATTTATTAGCCTGTTAATCTTGTTCGCGATGACGGGTGCATTGCTTGCCGACGGTATGGTTGTGCATTATCGACCGCCTCACCGCCCAGCACCGCCGCGTCCAGTGCTAATCAACGACGCTTTTACGGTTGAATATCATGTTGTGTCGGTAAATATCGAAGGACAACATGCGGAGACGTATATTGACCAGAAAATTAAGAATGTTTCTGGAGGTCTTGCTCAGGCACAATATATGTTCCCGATTCCGCGCAACGCCAATATTTCGCAATTCTCAATGTTCATCGGCGAGAAGGAGCATAAAGGTGAAATGCTTGATGCTGACGAAGCAAAAAGGATTTATCAGGATTATGTCAGGCGCGTGATTGACCCTGCGCTTTTGGAATATGTTGGGACCGGTTTGTACAAAACCAGCGTTTTTCCATTTTTGAAGGACGAAGCGAAGAGGCTCAGGCTCAAATATAAAGAATTGCTGACTCAGGAAGAAGGACTTGTGCGGTATTTGTACCCGCTGAATACTGAGAAATTCTCAAAATACCCGCTGAAACGATGCCGGGTCGAGGTCAACATCACATCCGAGAAACCCATTGTCAACCTGTATTCGCCAACGCACAAGGTTACTATCAACCGAATCGATGAAAAACGAGTTCAGGTTGTGTACGAAGCGACGCAGGTCAAACCGCATGAGGATTTCGAGATATTTTACTCGGTCGAAGAAGGTAAATTCGCTGCGAATGTGATTTCATATCAGCCTGTTGGTGAAGCCGCCGGTTATTTCTGCGCGATGATTGCGCCAAACACAACAACCGAAGTAAAACAGACTCCCAAAGACATTGTTACCGTGATTGATATTTCAGGCTCGATGCAGGATGACCGCAAAATTGTGCAGGCAAAGGACGCCCTGACTCACATCGCGAAAAATCTCAACCCCGAAGACAGATTTAACATTATCGCCTTCTCGGATTTCATAAATCCGTTCGCAACCGAGCTTATGCCTTACAACGACAAAAACAAGGCGGATGCGCTTGCATTCATCGCCAGGCTTCGTGCGGAAGGCGGCACAAACATCGAAGGTGCGCTTGAAACTGCGCTTAAAATGTATTCCGATGAAAAATCTGACCGTGCGAAGATTTTGATTTTTATGACGGATGGCAAGCCGACTGTCGGCGAACGTGTCCCAGCGAAAATCACCAATAAAATCAAGGGTTTGAACGAGGAAAAGAATGTGAAACTTTTCAGCTTCGCAATCGGCGACCTCATCGACACGAACCTGCTTGACTGGCTTTCAACGCAGAATCATGGTTTCACAGAATATATCAGAAGCGGCGAGTCAATCAATGAACGGGTAACCAGTTTTTACAATAAAGTGCGTAATCCTGTGCTTACCGACGTAAGTCTGAGCTGCGATGGCGTGCGAATCGAAAGCATTCTGCCGACCACGCTGCCGGACATTTTTTCAGGTTCACAACTGGTTGTTGTCGGTAAATACATACTTGAGCATCCTTCGAAGAATGAGGCGACAATGAAGCTTAAGGGTAAACTTGTCGGAAAACCCTACGAACGCATTATCAAGGTGAAATTCGTGGGAAAAACTCTAGAAGCAAAACACACAGAGCGTGTCTGGATTGAGCATTTGTGGGCATCGAGAAGAATCGGCAGCATGCTGAATCAGATACGTCTGCATGGCGCAAGTGATGAGCTTAAGAAGGAAATCATCCGGCTTTCGAAGAAATACGGCATTCCGACACCTTACACGAGTTTCCTTGTGCGTGAAAACCTTGACACGACTCGCAGAAAAGCGCTTGAAGGTCGCGGGATGCGCGAGTTTGAGGATAATGCGCCACGTGCTGAGGGTAAAGGTGCGGTTGACGATGCGGACGAATCGAACAAGCTTGAGAAATCCGAACGACCGCAGGGTTGGGGAAATTCTCATGGTGGCGGTAGCGGCAGAACAAACGGCACACCTTCGGAAAAATATCGTGCGAAATCTAAGATTACTGACAAGGATATTCCCAAGGCATCAGGTAATCCGAAGACGAAGATTATCAAC
>JAIOTL010000140.1 GCA_021106775.1 Planctomycetota bacterium
CATTACAATTGTCAGTGTCATCGACAGAACCCCAGCTTATCCCCCACAGACGCTGTAAATTTGCAGAATATTTTAACAGGAAACAATCGGTTTCTTCATCACAATTCAAAACGTTAATAAACTGCAATTGATAAATAAAATCCCCGCAAACAAAAATATCATCCATGCTGTTTACCGATACATCCGAAGGCTGCACCTCAGAGTCAGTTGTTGTTCCGCCAAATGTGTCAACCTGTATAAAATTACCCTTAGAATTCAATTTCACCAAAAAACCGTCAGTTATTCCGGTTGGTATTTTCAAAGCATCAGGCGTTCTACCATGGTTGAAATCAACATTTTCGTCAAAATACCCCGTTAAATAGACATTGTTGTCAGAATCCGAGCAAACACCCGTTGCCGTAGCATTGAACGTTCTAACCCATTTAAATTTACCTGCACTGCTAAATTTCGCAACAAATGCATCAGCATCGTTGTCAACAGTCTTAACCGTATGTTTTTGCGAGCTAGGATCGAAATCCACCTCACCTGTAAAAATACCCGCAATATAGATGTTATTATCGACATCTGATGTTGAATCGACAATATTGTCATAGCTTATTCCACCCCAAGTATTAATCCATTCGAAAGCACCATTGAGTTTAATTACGTTTTGAGTGCTATTATCACAACAAACAAATAAAGAAAAAAATAGTACAAATAAAATAACAAACCGTTTCGTGTTTACTGAAGATATTGTTTTCATTTTCGCACCTACATCTCATGTAATTACATATATGTTTAAACCTATTCTCATATATATAATTATAATCAATTTTTGCGGTTTTCCTAATTAAAATCGTTGATACGGTTAGTTTGACAGACTCGATTCCTTAGAAACCGTTGATTTTGCTGGTTTCGTCAACCATAAACGGTCTGCCGAGTCTGTTATCATCAGCATCAGCGAGAATCAGTATTGTTTTGCATGTGCTGAACTCGATTTCAGCACTTTTATCCTCTAATGCTGTAAATTCATGTACAACAATCCATTCATGATTTTTATATGCCAGAATTTTGTATTTCGCGTCTTTTTTCAGATTTCCGCTTTTCAAAACCATTTTAACCGTTGTTTTCTTTGCATCATCCCACTTGAGAAACTCGATTTGCTCATTAATTACGAGAAAGCTGTCTACAATAGGTTCATGCTTGTTTTCATTATAATAATTGTGATGAGAATAACTCAACGAAAGCCAGCAATTGCTGTTTGCACCTATATTTTTTGCTTGCAGAATTCCCTTTTCATCGGTTTTATAACGTGCAACAGCAACCCACATGTCATGATTCCAGACATTGAGAAAGACATCGGTTTCGGGTTTAAGGTTTTCAAGGGTAAAATTAGCTACATTGCCGAATTCCACCGTAACATCCTTGCGCACACCATAACCGTTGCGAGTGTAAACCTTGGCTGCTTTTGTATAGCGTTTTTGTCCACCAACAAGTTTATTGTCCTTGTAATATCCCGACCACGCATGATTTCCGTCACCTCTTGCCCAGGCAGGGGTATAAACATGCATCGCCGGTATTCCCACGCTCATTAAAAGTCGATTCTCAAAGTTTGTCATCTCCTCGCACCTGCCTTCGTGAGACAACATTAGTGATAGAAATCCCTGGTCCTCGAAAAATACGTCTTTTCTATATTTTACAATCATGCCGTAAATCGAAGATGCATATTTCTTTGCTTCATCAAGTGTTTTCATTTTGCTGACTATCGGTGCAAGGGCGTTGTAGCAACGGGCACGCCAGCTGAACATTTGTTCCTCTGAACATCGATGCGGAAGTACATAATCCTTAAATATTTCATCGCTCATGTTTTTGCACCAAGGCAAATCCTTTCGGGCTTTCAGCGCGTAGTAAACGTTGTTGAAGAATTCACCCTCAGGCATAAAATCAGCGTCAGAATGAAGGATTGTCGCGGTTTCTTCCTTGTTGAGATTGCGAAATCCGGCTTCTGCCATGTTTTCAAGTACGTAAATTGCGAATTTCAAATCCTCAGCAGGGATATTGAGCTTGAGTAGAGTAAATTCCTTGAGAAGCTGTTGTCCCTTTTTATTTTTCAACAGAGAATCAAGGATATCCTTTGTTTCTTTTGATGTCCCATCAGGTAATAATGTGCTGAAAGTTTCTGCCATTTTATACCCATCAGGAATCTCAGGTAGCTTTATCTCATCAGGCATGTAAAGCTTTGTTAATGTAAATTCAACGTTTTCGTCAATCTTTGATTCGCGAATTCGGTGATTATTTTTATATCCGAGAAAAATTTTCCCGTCTTTTGGCGTTGTTACGATGATGTTAGTCGGCTTGACCAAAAAACCTTCTTTTGCACGAAAAATATCGTGTCCGGGTGCAGACTTCACCGTCAGCATGTCAGCGTCCGACAATTTCAGGAATTTAACTGCAGAATTCGGAACGCCATCGGGAAAATACTTCTCATTAAGATACTGAACAATCTCATCGCTAAGCATGTTCGGGTTTTGCTTTAGAATGTAGCTCCGATTGTCTGCAGCACCAGAGCTTGCTAACATCAATCCCATGAGAATCAATGCAAACAATGTATATTTCTTCATAATTGCTCCTATTTAATGTTTGAAATGGTCGAAACTTTCAGGCTTAATGTCAACAAGTTGACCGTTTGCAAGCTGAATTTTATACCCAAAACCCTTTTCCATAATCTCACCGATATTACTTAACTCGACATCAAAATTCCACGAACTCTCAAGCACCTGCGCTTTTTCCTTTGCAATTGTAAATAAAAGCTCAAAATCCTCGCCGTCATTAAGCGCATGAACCCACGCACTTTTACCAGTTTTTTTCGAGTTTTTATCAGCATATTCCGAAATCGGTAGCTTTTCCTCATAAATCTGCGCTCCAACGTTGCTATCCGCAAGAATATGTCCCAAATCGCCACTTAAACCGTCGCTAATGTCAATCATCGAAGTAATTCCATGCTCAGCAAGGAAAATTCCTTCTTTGATACGTGGTTCAAAATTTAGATGTTTTTTTGACGCATACGAACCGCCTAAATTGCCCGTAACAACAATTAAATCACCTACCTGCGCAGTTTTCCGAAGCGCAGGCTCAAAACCTGCATTCATAACACCAATTAACGTCAGTGTAAAAACCATGCCATCAACATCAGGTGTAAATCCCGTAATATCTCCGCCGACAATCTGAATCTCACTTTCCTTCGCAAACTGAAAAATCGACTTGATAATTATTTCGCTTTTTTCCTGAAATCTTCTCCCTGACATACTCGACGTAACAACCGCAAACATTGGTTTTCCACCCATCGCAGCAATATCACTCATGCTGACCGCCAGAATCTTCCTACCAACTAATTCTGCACTGTCATTTGCATCAAAATGCACATCCTCAACAAGCGTGTCCGTCGTGATAAGAAATTTCTGACCCGAAATATCAAAAACCGCACAATCATCGCCGATGCCGTGCTGAATCAGCGGACAACGATGCTGTTCCATGTTCGCAAGCCTACCGATAAACTCAAATTCATTCATAATATTACTTTGTTAAGTATTGTTGATATGTACAATCTTACTTTGTGTTAATTAGTTCGCTAATAATATTACTTAAATGAAAAACATATGAGGGAAAAATGAGCAAGAAAGCGATTTTAATGCCGGGACAGGGTGCACAGTTCGTCGGCATGGGCAAGGATTTGGCTGAGAATTTTAAGTCCGCCAGGGAAATTTTTGAACGTGCCAATGAGAAATTGGGCATCGACCTGGCAAAATTTTGTTTCGAAGGACCTGAGGATGGGCTGAAACGGACGGATGTTCAGCAACCGGCGATTTTAACGCATTCGATTGCAGCGTTTGAGGCGATGAAAGAGGTCAAAGGTGAGGAATTTGCTGCTGCGGAAGCGACTTGTGGCTTGAGTCTCGGTGAATATTCCGCGCTGATTGTTGCTGGTGCGATGAATTTTGAAGACGGTGTGTATCTGGTGAGTAAACGCGGTGAATTTATGCAGAAAGCGTGCGATGAATATCCTTCGGGGCTTGTAAGCGTGCTAAAGCTTTTGCGGGATGAGGTTTCGGAGATTTGCACGAAGGCAGCAGCGGAAACTGGCGAACATTGCGTACTCGGCAACATTTTAGGTGAGAAGAATATAACGGTTTCAGGCGGTTTGAAGGCGCTTGAGGTTGTTGTAAATCTTGCCAAGGAAAAGCGTGCGCGTGCAATGCTTCTCAAGGTTGCTGGGGCGTTTCATTCGCCGTACATGGAAAGCGCAAGGGCTGCACTCGCTGAGGAGATTGAGAAAACAACGTTCAATCCGCCTGCAATTACTGTGATTTCGAATGTTACAGGCAAGCCAGCCTCTGATGTTGCGGAGATTAAGGGGAATCTGGTGAAGCAGCTTTCGTGTCCGGTGTTGTGGTCGGACAGCATGAAGCATCTGGTATCGGAAGGTTTCAACGATTTCTGGGAGTTCGGACCCGGGCAGGTGTTGACAGGTCTTCTCAAGCGCGAAGGCATCGAAGCTACCTACACCAACATCACCCTCGCCACCCACCTCCAATAGGATCTTGTTTTTGTAATATCTGATGATGATTTAATGCTCTGTTATCTTATCATATTTACAATACTGTGTTAATATGGTCTTGTAGATCAAATGCGTATATTGTTTTAATGTTATTATTAATATGATGCATTATGAATATTGAAATCCCAGAACCTAACAACTTAGTCGAATTAAAAGAAATTCTAGAAAAACTATTATGTCTTCGAGTAATAGTTGAAAAATTGTTTTTTCTTCCACCAAATAGTGCAGACTTTTATGACAAAAGATGGGGAATGATTTGTCAAAACCCAAACAATGTAATTAGTTATATAGGGATAGGATTGTTTAGAACATTAGAAACAGAATTTATTGATATCCAAAAGAAATGTCCGTTAAAAGTAAGTTTAGATGATTTTGCCAAGAGATTTAACGAAATTATCAGATCAAAAAAACATGTTATGACATTGGGAGAATTATTTTCTTATATTGATCTATCTAAACTAACTTATCTGAGATTTTTACAGGATCCCCTACATACAAAGATTTTAATTTCAAAAAATCCACAAACACGAATAGAGGATAGTGATTTACTTGGGGAGTCATTTTTTCTTCTTGTTAAAGCAGAGAATGAATTGAAAAAACATAAGATAGTCAAACAAAAAGAAAAAAATCAATTAATTAGGAGATATTTAAGTTTACTAAATAGTAATATCTCTTTGTATTCTAAATTATCATGTGTTAACTTTTGTGCAACTGTTGAAAGTTTTGTAAATAGCATTGGGTATGATTATTTCATGAGGAATAAACAAAACATTGAAGAATCAGATGTAATGTTTACCAAATTACAAGGTTATAAACTTTCAAGTAATGGAAGGCCTATTTATCTTAGTTTAATAAATAAAATGAAATATTTTGTAAAAGTTTTAACGAATAATAATGTTGAAATTAACGATTCAATTGAACCCTTCAAAACATTTAGTGGACATACTGAAATTCGAGATTCTTCTGTGCATTATTCACCAATAAAAGAGGAGATTTTTAAACTTCCTGTTGATTGGGTAACAAAAGCAAATGATGTCGCAAAATCCTCTATTGAAGTTTGTAAAAGAATTTGGGAATTATGTTATCCAACAAAAACGCAACCAGATTATATGCATCAATTTGATTGGAATTATTGGTATAAGAATGCTGAGGAAAGATTAAAAATGGAAGAAGAGATGAATCCTTTGAAAAAGTAATTGAATTCCTAACGATTTTTGATGTCGTTTCGAATTATTACATTGATATTCGTTCAGAGAGAATCCATTTTGCATGGTCTCGCGCAAGTATCATATACGAACTTTTGCCGGAATCAATGAATTTCGATGCTGGAATCTTGCCCTTTTTGATGTACCTGAGAACTGTATGATAACTCAAATGCAGATATTCA
>JAIOTL010000462.1 GCA_021106775.1 Planctomycetota bacterium
AATCTGTCTGACAATCAGGTATATTATGAGTCAGCGTAAGCTCAATCTTACGGCAGTTTACAAAAAGGAAAATGACAATAAAACCAAGGATGCATAACTTTTTAGTTGTGCCCGAAAGTGTATTGAAGAGTATTTCGAATGCATAGTGTATGATTCTTAATCAATGATTGGCAAACACCCCGAGCAAGTCAAAAGAACTTGTTGTGCTGAATCTGATAATATCAAAAATAAAAAACTGAATTCCGATACCTTGACAACTGAATTGTGTTTCAAATGTTAAAGAATGAGAAATTAGAGGTTAAGATGAATGAGAAAAAGAAAGAACTGATTTCAAACTTTATCGACGGCGAATTAGACGCTGACGATACTCGTACCGCAGAGATTCTCATCTCAGCAGATTTTGATATACGTAAGATGTACGAGGAAATAAAATCAGTTGATACATTAATCGAAACTTTACCTGAAATTACGCCGACTTCAGAATTGCGAGTGAATTTTATTAATAAATTAGCTTCCCAGAAGATTAAAAGCAATAATGAAAGAAAACTTAGAAAAACCTTGTTGATAAGCACGAGATTTGCAATTGCTTCGAGTATTTTGCTGCTGATTACACTCAGTGTTTTCATTTTCGTAAATAAATTCAATAATGAAACACCAAACAATCCTGATAATATTATCGTGAATCATCCTGCTCATCCAACTGAAGATTCGGTTCCAAATGAAATAAAACCCGACGAGAATATGTTTGAATACATGGATTTGCTCTCAAGCGTGTTCGATTTCAAAGAACTTGCATCAATTGACGAATCAATCTTAACCGGGCTTGAAAACAATGCCGATCTCGCTCTTGTCGAGGCAGCATTATCAAATAATTATTATGAACTTGATAATTTTAGTAAAGAGTAATTTATTTCCAGAAATCTGAAGCCGAGGACAAAAAAATGAAATTATATTTTACATTTATTGGACTAATGCTGCTCCTACTTTTACCGACATCAATTGTCGTTGCACAGGATAAACCTGATGCAAGCAATAAAGATGCGGTTTCTGATGCTGATGAATTCTTGAAAAATCCACTAACAAAAGAAGAAGGTAGAAAGATTTTCGAAAGCTTTTCCGATGAAAAGAAAAAAGAAATTATTAAGCGCTGGGAAGAACTAAAAAAACTTCCTGAAGAACAACGAAAAAAAGCACTTGAAAATTTTTATCGGCTTCTCAATGCTGAATTTAAAAAACAAATAGATGATGTTAAAACTGATATTAAAAAGACAAAAGATATTCCACCTGAGATTATTCTGGCAAACATTCTTCACGTTGCCTACTTCAACGTTAATATGGGACGTAGATTAAAACACATGCGTTTGATGCGCTCAATTCAAAGAGATGACCCGTATTTCTTTTACAAGTTGAATTCGCTAACACAAGAAGAGCAAATTAAAATGCTTTTAAAAAAGCGTGATGAATTATTTGAAAAAAAAATCGATGAAATAGGAAAAAATATTGCACTTGACGAAACAAAAATCAAACAACTGAAATTACTGCTGAAAAAACAACGAAATGAGGAAGATAAAATTGAAGGCAAATTCTTCGAAAAGCAAGTTGAAATCTGGGATAAAACATATTTGAAAATCAAGGATAATAAGAATTTATTTGAGCCACTTGTGCAATTATTACATATATTTGAAGCTATGATAATTCGTCCATTCTGCAATAAGAATACAAAATTACCGAAAAGTGAAAATACTCCTCAGGATAAGAATAGCGAAGGTTTCAGGAATTTTATGAAGCCATACAATCCTAAAATATGGAAACTGACAGTTGATAAAATGAAGCTTTCTAAGGAAAAAACAAGAAAACTAATTGATGGTTACAAATTTATTTTTGAAAAATATGAGAAAATTAATGAATTCCAAAAACACAGAGAACCATACCGGAAAGAAATAAATACTTTATTGAAGGGTATTTTAACTAAAGTTGAAATCAAAATGTTAATTAAGAACATAAATGAAGAAATATTACGCGAATATAAAGGTAGAAACCGTAAAGGTTTCAGGAATGAATAGACTATATTATTTTCTCTTTACATTAGGAGGTACTGTAATGAAAAAAAGCCTAACAATTCTAGCAATCTTTGCTGTGTTAGTCCTTGTTGCAGGCAATTCGTTTGCGCAGGGTTATGGCAAAGGTCGAGGACAGGACCAGGGCTGGAGTAAATCCGACCAAGGCGATCGAAAGGGTCAGTTCAAAAAACAGGCAAAACCCGCCAAAAAAAGCAGCAAAAAGAGTAGCAAAAAGGGCATGAGCGATGAGATGTTCTTTAAAGAGCTTAAAAAACGCCTGAAAGACCCGAAATTCAAAGCAATGCTTATCAAAGCATTGAAACTTAAGGGCAAAAAGAAACAAGCGGCACCGAAGAAAAAAATGCAGAACAATCAACGCCGTCAGATGCCACAGAAAGGCTTGAAAAACAATCAACGCCGTCAGATGCCACAAAAAGGCATGAAAAACAATCATCGCCGTCAGATGCCACAAAGAGGCATGAAAAACAATCATCGCCGTCAGATGCCACAAAGAGGCATGCAAAACAGAGGATTTTGCCCGATGCCAGGTCATATGCCACGAAAAGGTATGCAGCAGTATAAGGGATTCACTCAGTTGCAGAAGAAAGGTACATGGCAAGGCAGAGAATTACGTCAGATGCCACAGCAAAAACTATTCAAACGCCTTGAATTAAAGGTTGAACCGAGAAAAGGTATGCAGATGTTGAAAATGTCTCCTGAAATGATGGAGCGCATGAAACAACTGATGGAAAGAGTTAAAAATCTGCCACCAGAAAAGCGTGCAGAAGCTATCAAAAGACTCATGAATGACCCGAAGTACAAGGAAATGTTCGGCAATATGTTCAAAATGCAACCAGGAAAAGCTCAAGCACAACCTGGTAAACAACGTTTTGAATTCAAGGTTTTACCTGAGAAAAAACGTTTAGAATATAAGATTAAGCCAGGTAAGGGAACAAGACCGCAGATGCCGAAAATTTCGCCGGAAATGATGGAACTCATGAAAAAACGGATGGAAAGACTCAAAGCACTGCCACCAGAAAAGCGTGCAGAAGCTATCAAAAGACTCATGAATGACCCGAAATACAAGGAATTGTTAGGCAATATGTTCAAACGCATTGCACCTCCAAAGGATGCACCAAAGAAACCTAACAGATACGAGCTTTATCCGAAGAAGAAAATCGAGCCGAAAAAGGTTCAGCCTAAGCGCGAAATGAAGATTGAACCTCGAAGAATGACACCACCTCAGCTCAGCAAGGTTGAAGCTGCAAAGCTGAAAGAATATCAGCAAAAACTTTCGAAATTCTACGAAGGATTCATGAAGCTTTCACCGGAAGACCGCAAAAAAGCATACGAGAAAATGAAAGATAATCCAGAGTACAAAAAACTTACTGCTGAGTACAAAAAATTCTTGGAAGGCATCCAGAAACGTTATGCACCCAAGCCTGAAGCGAAAAAACCCGGGACGGAAATGAAACCTCGTCGTGTTGCACCAAAATTTAGCGAAGCTGAATTGAAAAAGCTTGCAGATTTTCGTGCAAAAATCATGAAATTTACTGAAGGGGTCATGAAGCTAAAACCTGAAAAACGTGCAGAAGCGATGAAGAAGCTGCAGGAGAACCCAGCATATAAGAAACTTCTCGATGAATATAAAAAGTTTTACATGGGGCTTCATAAGAAATATACACCAAAACCTCAGACGAATGAATCGAAGCCTAAGATGAAGGTCAAAATTGTTCCTATAAAACCCACAGAGAAGAAGGTTGAGCCTAAGGAACCCGTAGCACCCACGAAGTAAATCCTATCTTAGAGTTGAGACTGGGTTGAAAACAGGTTAAAAAAGATGTGTAAATGAGGTAAGACAGGATTTAAATTATCATTATTAATACAAGGGGATGATTATTCATCCCCTTTTCTTTTTGTGGTTCCGTGTAGTTTCTGTATTGTTTAGTATTATTCAATATTTAAGTTAAATGTTATGTTAAGAATGAAATCAAGGTAATATTTGTATAATGTTTTAAACGAAAAATGGGACTCAACATATTGCTGAATCCCATTTTACTTTTTGTTTGTAAATTTTTACCAATTATCAGATGTTCGAATGTTAGGATTCTTCGCTGTGCTCAGAATGACATGTACATCAAACAGTATGACACCGAAACCTTCACATGTTTACCACGACCAAATTATTTTCTACTGTCCGGGATTTTTACGGTCTTTGTCAGCGGTATAGCGCCTAACCGTCCAATCGGATGCAGTATCGGTGTCAGTCCCCGAATTTCTATACCAATTGTACCAGTTCGTACGGTTCGACGTCGCTGAGCCAGACCAACTTAAATCACTCGGTTTATGAGAGCTAAGAGTATTGACCTTCATATAATCCACGCCAGTATTTGGATAGTACGAATGCTTTTTGAGAATAACTTCAATGGCTTGAGCAGCATTGTCCCAGTCAAAATCAAAGGCGACTCGATTGGTATAAGTACTGGCAGCGTTCTCATCATGGTAGACAATTGTCTCTCCAGGTTTTAACAATGTGTAGTAATATACGCCAAATGTACCGTCAGCAGAAGATTTATTCTTCGAATATATGGTTATATTGTAACCACCAATATAAACCGGCGTAGCACCAGGATTATAAAGTTCTATCCAGTCAACAGAGCCAGTTTCCAACTCGTTAATTAGTACAGTAGGATGAGAAGTAACCGTTTCGAAATAGAACACCTTACTTTTAAACACCTTAGCACCTGCGTTGGCTTCAACTCTCCAATAATATTTCTTCCCTGTTGAGACTGAAACCGTATGTTGTTTCTGCGAAATATCATTTGCAACTCGTGATGTAGGTGGATTAACCTGTCCGAAATAAACGTCATAGGTTGTCGCTCCGTAGCATGCCCATTTCAAAGTGTATGTTGGACCAGAAACTTTCGTTGTAATGTCGTTATCCTGCGGTCCTGGATAATATGGATAAGATATACCACCATCGTAGATTGATACTGTATCGACATACCAGCCTGCTCTTGTGTAAGAATAGCCAGCAGAATAAAAATACCATGCCACCATAACACTGCTCTCACCCGCAAAACTGCTTAGATTTACGTAAATCCGCTGCCAGTTTCTAAACAAAGCACCGTTATAACCGCCCCAAACATTAACATTGTTGCTATTGACAGTTGCAGTAGAATTGTATGCAGGGTCTGGCGTAACATTACGCGACCAGGTGTTTCCGCCGTCAGTACTAATCTCAAGCCAGCCGCATGCTTGATACTGAGCATAATATGCCCAGTGATATGTATCCATCCACATGTAGAATGTCATTCTTGGTGAAAGCGCAGCACTCATGTCCAAACTTGGTGTTATAAGGTAACAGTATTGATTGCGTGTGTAATTTGCGCTGATTCTTGTACCGAAGCATTTTGTACCGCTTTGAGCAGTGCTTGGTCCAACATTTCTTGGAACTCCCCACTGCCAGATGCCGGTATAACCCCAACCTGACGGTGCGCTATTACCATCGAAATTCTCGTAAAGTTCATCCGAAGAAGCAATACCGTTACCGGAAACTGTTACAGTATACGGTGAACTGGTGGAGTTGTGATTAATTGTAAGTGTTGTACCCTTGTTGCCAAGCGATTTCGGAACAAAATCTAGATAGAAATAGGATATGTCGTCGGTTACAAGATTTTTGGCACCAACATTCACAAGTCTGTAATCAGTAGTATTGGAAATTGATATTGATGAAACAGTTAATGTCTGATTTCCGCCGTTTTTGATGTAAAAACCTTTACGCTTAGTTTTATTGACTAATCCGTCACCCATCGAGTATGCCGTAACTTCAGGTATTAGCACGAAATCAGGTCCAACAGCATTTCCGTACAATGCAACATAATGAGGTGATGCTGGTGATACGCCATTGTGAATGAACTTGATTGCAGCCTGTTTTGCACCGTAATGTAACGGTTCAAACTTCACAATAACTTGGTGAGTATCTCCCGCGTCAAGGTCAACTGCAGAACCACCAGTTGTAATTTCAAAATTTGCACCATCGAGTCCAGAAATTTCAATGGTAGTTATGCTTAACGTGCCTGTTCCTGAATTCGAAACTGTAAAAGTTTGTGATCGGCTTTGTACTGGAGTTGCAAGGGTTAATGTACCGAAATCAAATGATGTAGGTGTAACTGATAATTCTGGGCTTCCGGTACCTGTTGCTGCTAATGTAGCACTGATGTTTCCAAGTGAATGTGTTATTGATAGTGTTGCAGATAAAACACCTGTTTTTGTTGGAGTACAAGAAACAACAATGTTCATAGTTCCGCCGCCGGGTGGAATATTCTGGCTCATTACACCAGCGGGATTTGCCATAAATTGAGTTGCGTCTGTTCCCGTAATTTCTACATTCGTTACAGTAACTGCATTTCCAGTACTGTTTGTTACAACGAAAGTTTGTGTTGGTGCTGGTGATGCTCCGATGCTGACATTGCCAAAGTTATGAGATGTAGGTGTAAGATTCACTGTTGCAGCTTCACCTGTCAGACTGATGAGACATGGAGAACCATTTGCGTTATGTATAATTTGTAATGTTGCAGATTTCGGTCCTACAGATATTGGTGAAAATGTAACTTCGATAACGTGTGAACCCGTTGTGATGTCAACGGGTGAACCACCAGAAGTTATCGAGAAATTACCTTCTGTATCGTTTTGTATAGTAATTGCTGTAAGACTCAAGGTGCCCGAACCGATGTTTGTTACTGTAAATTCTGCAGATTCTGAAGAATTGAATGCGATTGTACCAAAATCGTAGGGTGTGCCACAAGGTGGGCTAATTGAAAATTCCGGAACAGAACTACCAGAGCCCATAAGCTGTGCTAATAAAGGACCGCCGGAATCAAGATTAACCTCAAGAGTTGCCATCTGAGCATTGTCATTGCTTGGTGTAAATGTTACGTTAATCTCTAAAGTTCCACCGCTTGCGGGAACAATAAGACTTGGTGTACCGGGTAAAGCAGCAAAAGAAGATGCATCGGCACCTGTGATTTCTATACTTGTAACAGTAATATCTGCTGCTGTAGGATTGGTAACAGTGAAAGTAAATGGTGCTGATGTATTCCCGACGTTCAGTGAGCCGAAATCATGGGCATTAGGCGAAATTGTCGGAGTATCAGAGCCGTTTCCGCTTAGTTCACCAACATATGGCATTCCACCAGCAGAGTGTGTAACACTGAATTTTGCAGTCTTCAAACCTGTCGTTAAAGGTGTGAAGGTAATTGTGAATTCGTGAGTTCCACCAGGTGGGACGGTAAGATCGGTTGTAACCATACCATCGGTAATCATATAAACCATGTCAATATCATCAATGATTTCTATCAAAGAAATGATAAGCTCGGAATTGCCAGTGTTTGAGATAATAAAATCAGCATTGACTGAAGCTCCGATTCCAACATCTACGAAATCATACATTGATGGAGTTATTTCAAAACTTGAAGACAGTATACCATTGCCAAACAGAACTGCCTGAAGTGGGTCAATCATTCCATCGTAACCGACAGTTATCAATCCTTCTCGAGTTCCAACAGCAGTGGGTGCGAATTCGATTGTAATAATATGCGTACTCTTTGGTGGAACGTCTGTTGGTGTTGAACCACCAGATAATATCGTGTAATCTTCAGCATTCACACCCTCAAGGATAATATTGGTAACTGTAAGAAATTCTTCAGTTCCATTGCTAATTGTGAGATTCAATGTTTTTGTTTCACCTAGAAGAATGTCACCGAAATCAAGCAAGCTGGGAGCAAGGACAATTCCTTCACCAAATTCTCCAATACCGCTTAAATCTACAATTAACGGAGAACCTTCACCGTCATAGGCAATAGAAAGTGATGCCTCCATCAAACCTTCAGCAGTTGGTGAAAACTGAACGGTAACAAAATATTCACCGTTAGCCAGAATCTCAGCGGGAACAGAACCTCCCTCAGTGATTGAAAAATCGTATGTATTTATCCCCTCAAGTCGAACATCTGAGATAAACACTGAATTTGCAGTTCTGTTTTTAACAGTAAACGTTACAAAATCTGGCTCGCCAATGCTTACCAATCCGAAATCATGTGATTTTGGTGATACTGAGATTGCAAAGCTGCCGGGGTTAATATCCACGTTACAGCCGATTATTGCCAATATCATAGCAAGTGAGATAATTTTACAGTAATGAAACATTTGACACCTCTATAGTTTTTTTACTTCAAGTTACCGAAATCTATGGTTTTAGACAATATATTGCCTTAGAACTTACACTTAATCCAGCATATTAAGATGATGTTAATCAAATTTAGTTCAGAAAATGAAAAATTTTTGAATCTATATATATGTTGGACATCGGTATTTTTTTTCAGTATACCCTATTAGCTTATTTAATTCCAAACATTGTCTGAAATATCCAGCCTTTTCACTGTTTAAAAACAAAAGTTCGAATTACAAAGCCAAGCGATAAACCAATGATTAGTGCGATTAATCCAACGATTATATTAACCAAAATCCCATTGATTTTCACACTTTTTTTTAATTCATCAATTTGCTTCTCAACTTCTTTTACGGGTATCATCACTTCTTGTTTGAGTTTAGGGTTTTTTACTGAATCTGGAAAAAGATGATGCAAAAGCATTTTCTCGAATAATTGGGTGGTTTCTTCGCGCCCAACTACAGAACTTTCTTTTTGATTGCTTCTAAATAAGCAAAGCAGTTCTATTGAGTCGAAGTTCCGTGTTCTTCCTTTACAGAGATTGAAACAGATATTCCTGAATTCTTCATATGCTTCTACATTTTCAGAGATGTCGACTACTGAAAATTTCGCAAGTAAAGTAAATTGAATCATATATTTGCCCAGGATTTCGAGTATGAATTCTTTCAGTCTTGCATTGCTACCACGAAAAAATATGAAAACTTCGAGCTTTAAGGGTGTTTTCTTCTCAGCAAAGTTTGTCATATCATCGTTGTCTGCATCGGGCTTCGTATCAGTTTTCTCCACATCTAACGGTTTTTCAGTTTTTTCACTATCTTTTGCAGTTTCGATATTTTTGTTTTCGTCAGGTTGACTCTGTTGGGCGTTTGCGCTTCCACAAAATGCAAATATTGCAATAATCACCAAAATTATTAGGATTCGAAACATATTCAATTCTCCATAATTGTTTTTACTATCATAATGTTATGTCACAAACTTATCAACAACCCATTTCAAGATTCCATCGCCTGTATTTGTTTCACAATTCATCGGTCATTATTTTAAAAAGGATGGTGCTATGTGCCGATTATTGATTATTCCGATTATCGATTTATAATTGATACAAATGCTGGAGCAATAAATGAACCTTACAAGCAAACGCGTTTTCGTCACAGGAGCAGACGGATTTATCGGAAGTCATCTCGTCGAAGCACTGATAGATGAAGGATGTCAGGTAACCGCCCTCGCATATTACAACTCATTCAACAGTTGGGGCTGGCTTGACTCGTTCGCACCCGAAAAACTCAAGCAAATAGAAGTTGTAACAGGAGATATTCGTGATCCAAACGGCATACGTCAGCACATCAAGAATGCGGATATAGTGTTTCATCTGGCGGCGTTAATTGCCATACCCTTCAGCTATCACTCACCCGACTGCTATGTTGACACGAACATCAAGGGCACGCTCAACATTCTGCAGGCATCGCGCGATTTTAATGTCGAAAAAGTGCTGGTAACTTCAACTTCAGAGGTTTACGGAACTGCAGATTATGTACCCATCGACGAACAGCATCCGAGAAAAGGACAATCACCGTATTCTGCAACGAAAATCGGCGCAGATGCCATTACCGACTCGTTTTGGCGAAGTTTTCAGCTTCCAGTTGTTACTGTTCGTCCATTCAACACATATGGTCCCAGACAGTCTGCACGGGCTGTGATTCCGACTATTATCACCCAGCTTCTCACAGGCTTTGATGAAATTAACCTTGGTGCAATTGCGCCAACTCGCGACCTTGTGTTTGTAGAGGATACTGCACGGGGATTTATTGAAATTGCTAAGGCTGACAAAGTTTTAGGTGAAGAAATCAATATTGCTACTCAGCAGGAAATTTCAATTGGCGATTTAGCTTACATAATCATTAATTTAATTAATCCAAAAGCTTCTATCAAAACAGATTCCCAGCGTCTTCGCCCAGAAAACAGCGAGGTAGAACGACTTTTAGGCAGCAGCGAAAAAATTAGAAAACTCACCAATTGGCAACCGAGATACACACTCGAAGAAGGACTTTCCCAAACAATCGAATGGTTCCGCGACGAGTATAATCTTAAGCAGTACAAAGCAAACATTTACAACGTCTAATCGCCCAAAAACGTGTCATCTCAAGGCTGGTGTCATTCTGAGGATATACGTGTCATTCTGAGGATATACGTGTCATTCTGAGGATATACGTGTCATTCTGAGGACGTACTTGTCATTCTGAGGATGTACTTGTCATTCTGAGCGAAGCGAAGAATCCAAACTTTTAATGCAAGTTAATAATATCCCAAATCTGAATTCTTCATTCCACTGCGTTCCTTTCAGAATGACAGGTTATAACCTCTAAAATCGCCTAAATATACTGAACTTGTTTCATACTATTTTTCTAAACAGAAAAGGTTTCTTTTATATTCTCTGGAGGTTAAGATGCGTAGAAAGAATACATATACCGGTTTATTGTTTTTGCTTGTTTTTACAGCACTATTAAGCTGTTCAACCGATTCCAAAACACTCTCGCTTAATCCATCCTCATTATCTTTCGGTAATGTACATCTTGGTGACTTTCTTGAGAAAGATATTGTCGTAAAAAACAAATACGGCAAGGATATATTAATTACAAATGTTGATGTTACCGGCTCAAACGATTTCGTAATCTCAAGCGCAACTGTAACACCAATTAATCTGCTAAATAATAATTCCATTACAATCAAAATTAAATTTACTCCTTCAATCGCAGGACCAAATAACAGCACGCTTTCAATTATTCACGATGCTTCAACTAAGGCAAAAACCCTAAATATTTCTGGAGAAGGAGTTGCTGTACCGAG
>JAIOTL010000261.1 GCA_021106775.1 Planctomycetota bacterium
CATGCAAAATCAAGCAGAAAGCGTTGAGCAAAGTTGTCATCTGCTTCGACGAATACACATATTTGACTGAAATCGGCAATTGGACACGCAAAACATTTTATCCTGTTCTTTACTGGCATCCGTATTTGACGATGAATTTCATCAGAACATTCAAGCCAGCAGAAATCGAGGTAATTCCGCCTGAAACCCGCAAAAAAGTAGATGCTTCAATGATTTATGCTGCAATTTTAGCGAGTTTTTCATCAAAAGTAACAGAAGATTTCAAGCGTTGCAGTGCTGATGACCTCAAGAAGATGTACGTCGAAAAAAATCACAAACCCAGAGGTGTGGTTCTTTTGAACATGAAATCGCCGGAATATCTTGGTGGAGTCGCGCTTGCTTCTGGCAGAACGCAATGGGTTGAAATGTTTGACAGCGGCACAAACCAGCAGACACGGACTGATCCTACAGATGTTGAGAAGATTCGCGTGAAATTGATGAATCAGCTTGATAAATCGGGTTTTGCGTACAAGGGCTGGGACGATATTGATTATATTACGATGGCGGCGAATATCCCGTTCAATTATGGATATGGAATCGCTGCTAACAGCGGAAATTATGTTACAGATGATGCAATTGCTCGACTTGACAACGATTTAAGATATGCATATGTTGGTCGGCTTATGTATGGCGCAGGTGTTGCGACATATCAGGCAATGTGCTCGTTGTTTCTCAAGCCCGAAAAAACATTGTACTTTTCAAAATATGATACAAATTGGAAACATTATTGGCCCGACCAGGTTGAGGAAAAACTCAAGGCAGAAACCGTTTATCACCCGAAAGCAACACTTGCCAAGTTTGTGGACATAATGCGGCAGGGAAACAAGTATAATTTCATTTATATCAACAGTTCCGGCGGATCGCGCAACTGGTCGACGTCGTCAGGTGGTGGAACGCATAAACATATTCCGTTTTCCGTGCCTTGCTCGGTTCATATGACGCATTCAGGCACTTATGGCGCACCTTTTGACGTCGATTCAATCGCTGTACGATGGATTCTCGGAGGTGCTTTCTGTTATCTCGGTTCCCACAGCGAACCTTATCTCGATGCATTCGTTATGCCCAATCGCTCTATTGCACAAGCTCTCAAGGGGCTTCCTCTCGGTGAAACATTCCGTTGGACAGCACCAAATAGCCGGTGGCGTCCTTGGAAACTCGCTTTTACAGGCGATCCGATGTATTCCATTGCAGGAAAAAAACCAACCAGAATAAAACCTGAAAAAATCGATAAAAAACATACCATTGCTTCGGTTTATAAGGATTTTTATAAAAACATAAAAAGAACAAAAGAAGATAATCGTGCAAAAGTCTTCAGCCAGACTATCGCCCTATCTCTCATGCGTAAAAAAGCCTCTGAAGCCAAGAAAACCCTTAAAACTATCTACAAATACAAGCTTAAAGACGAAGATTTAAACAAACTCTTAACCGAAATCTTGGGTTTCCTTTTGCATAACATAGATGAAGAGAATTTTTATTTACTCGAAAATGTAAAAATGCCGGAAAAATTCGATAAAATGAATAATTGGATGTTCGACAGGATTTTCATGCGACTGCATCCGTATCTGGCAATGCAGAAAACAATAGTTGCATCAAAGTTCTTCAAACTTCTGTCAGTATTGTCAATTCCTGATACTCAACTCGATTACATTGCCCGACTGTTGAAATCTCTGGTTGAAGATGCAGAATATCAGGCAAAAGCCGCACTAAATCAGGATAAGCTTGTGCAAACTTTTCTATCCGCAATGAAAAAAGGAAGTAAACTTTATGAAAAAGCATCGAAAGCTTTGGCGAAATAAAGTATAATTGCGAAATTCAAAGATTTAATAAACTTTGTTTATTTTCACATAATTGCTGAATTTTAACTTTATTATTAACAGAGTTGTGTTACAAGTTTTCATTCAATAAAACGAGAGTACTATATGATAAGTGATGATGAAATTGCAAACAGCAGAATACACAAAAATACTGCTAAATCTATTACAAAAAAAAATGATATGAAAGAAAATCCGTCTGACAGTGTTGAAAACTCTGTAACTCAATCTGCTTCTGAAAATGCGTCTATTAACCCAAGAAATGCTGAAACAATTAAAATCGAACCATATTCTTTAGAAAAGGTCTCTAACACAGACAAAATTCAGCAACTGGACGAAATAGGCAATCCTGACAGCTTCGAGCTTGACCTTGCACTCGCTCATAAAAATGACAAGCAAAAAGTTGCTGAAATACTGGAAATAGATAGAGATATTCTAAACGGGGACGAAATTGACGAAGATTCAGTGAAATCGACTTTTTTAGTGGGTGAACTCGGAGATGAAGATGACATTGATATTTTGCCAATGATTTTAAAAAGAAATTCACAATTGCAGAAAAAATATGATATAGATGATTTGAAACAAATTAAAATAAATCGAAAGAAAGATTAAAAGATATTTAACGAGAAGGAGATTATCGTGGCTGAACAAGATCAATCCTCAGGAACTGTCGCCATTAAAGAATGTCCCAAGTGTAACACCAAGATGAAAATTACCGATGCATTACGTGGCAAACGAATTAAATGTCCGGGTTGCAGCATTTTACTAAAAATCAGCGATGACGGCAAAGTATCTGTACCTGTTATGACAACTTTCATTAACGCGAAAATCTGCCCTGAATGTTCAACAAGGATGCGCATTACCGAAAACCTTCATGGGAAAAAGATCAAGTGTCCCAAGTGTACGACTTTGCTTCATATCAGCGACATGGGTGAGGTTTCACTCAAACCACATGCAAAAGCTGAAGATGAAGATATTGATCAGGGTGATACCCAAGACCAATTTGACATTAGTGCTGCTAAACAAACAATGCCAAAACCTGAACCACCGGAAGATGATGACGATGAACAATTGACTGTTGGCGATGAAGAACCTGAACAAACAATGAAAGAAGATGAGCCAGTTCGAACTTCGAAAATCGTGCAAACTATGAAGGATGATGAAACTAAATTCGAGCAGAAACTGCCTGAGCGAGAAGAAATACATGTTGATGACCCCGCAAAGGATTCAGCTATTTTCCTGAAAAAGGAATTTAAGCAGAAACACTTCAATATCCTGATTTACGCAAGCTTTTTCGTCGCAGTTATTCTACTGATTATCCTGATTATCGATATTTTCACAGGTTTCAACCTTATCACTTCCCCAATTTACGGCACCCCGGAAGCTCCAGTTGTTGACGACGGCACAAAAATTCAGAAGCAGAAATCTGAGCTCGAAATTGCAAAAGATGCAGCTGATAAAGCAATTGAGTACCTGAAAAAAGCAACTTCTGCTCGAAAGAATCTCGAAATATGGAATGATTCTGACAAAAAAGGTGCAATTCTCGTTGATTACAAAAACGGTATCTACGGATTTCTTGAAGCACAGAAGCTATGGTTTCAGCTTATTATTAATCAAATCAAAAAAGATGGATATGAAAAAGGTGATATCAGCACAAATGCTGAGAATGCACTGACCCAGGCGATATTGAACGGAAAGCTGCTTTTCATGCAGGCAAGAGTCGAATCCGAGCTGAATTATATCTTTACTGATACCAAATTCGAAGAGCTTGCTGAACACATGCTTAAAGTCCGCGATTCATACCGAATTCTTGTGAAAAAAGAAGCACCAGAGGCAAAATTCGACGACCTTGATGAAAAAGAAAGCTTGTTTTTTGATGCCAATTCAAAGAGAATTACGGCGATGATGATTTTGAATCGTTATATTGCCGACATTGCAAATTGTGATGCTGCTTTGCCTAAGTACAGGAAAATGCAGAAAATTCTTGAGGATACCAGCATGAAATTTTTCGAAAACTGCTGGTTCGTTCTTGAAGCGTATTACAAGTACATGAAATATGCCAAGGACTATCAACTTAAGCCTGATATGAATATTATGTTATTAGCACAGATTATCGAGTCGGATAGCTTCGCCGAGGTTGAAGCACAAATGAGAAATGCTGGTGTCAATGTCGATGGGAAAGCATCGGTATCTGAGGAAGTTATAAACAGCATTGCAGCATTGAAGACAGAAATTGGAGATTACGGTAATTAAGGAGTTGAACACAATTAATTCCGAACAGACCATAAATTATTACGTATAAACCATATGCATTGATTTTGTGAGATGCTATGATTCTATATTCTGAAAATTCAACGTAAACAAAAGAGGTTCAAAATGGCAAATAGCCCAATGGAAAACAACCCGAATGAAAAACCCATGGACAACATAGATGAAGATATTGTTCATATCGAAGGTGATATTGACCTCGAAAAACCTGAGATTAAAAAGTCGAAAAAGAAAAAGGGAATTTCTAAAGGGAAATATAACCTTTTGTACTTCGGCAGCATTATCGTAACTGTTCTTGTGGTTGCTGTCATTGTTATCGACCTGATAACAGGAGTTAATCCCGCAAGAGCATTATTTACAGGTGAATGGAGTTCATCAAGTAAAGATAAAAAAGATGATAAAAAACCAATTACAGGTGTTGTTACTCCTGAGAAAAGCAATTTCGACAAAACAATGGATTTTGCTGAATTTTCACTTCAATATTTCAAAAAAGCCTTTGAAGAACAAGGCGACAAGGAAATTAAAGATTTGTCTGAAGAAGGCGCAAAAGGAAGCGTATTAACGAATTACAGCAAAGGTATTTCAAGTTTCTACCAAACACAAATGCGCTGGTACACCGTCAATTTAGAGCAAATCAGAGATTTGGGCTACGAAAAAGGCGATCTTGTTCATCAGACCGATAACAAGTTGACAAAACTAATGGTTAAGCTTGAGAAATATGTGGAGGATGCAAAGAATAATTCTGATTTGGACTATGTTTTCTCAGATAGAGGCATAAGAAATGCTCAGAATCAAGTAGAAGCTCTTAAAGAATCATATTTAAATTTAGCGAAGAAATTTCGACCGAAAACACCACAGGACCTTCTTGAAGGAATCGCAGATGAATATGAAAGAACTAACGATAAAAGAGCGGAAGTATTATCATCGATTCGCGGTTTGTTTATGGACATTTCAGACGTGAAAAAAGACGATGAGAAATATAAAGAAATGCAGATAGCTTTGGATGAGGAAGGTAAGAAGTTTTTCCGCCATTGCTGGATGACGCTTGCGAAATACTACAAATATATGAAATATGCTATGGACAATGAACTCACACCTGATGAAATAACGATGAAGTCTGCGAAGAAAATCGAGGACAGCACATTCAGTTGGGTAGAAGGCAGACTGAAAGAATTTGGTGTCAATGTTGACAGAAACACCGAATTTGCTGAGGATGTACGCTTGAAGGTCGAGGAATTGAAGAAAGAAGTCGGTAATTACGGCACAGACAAGGATAATGCAGCCGACGACGATAACACACCTGAGGAAAACAAAGGCTACGCTGATGACGATAAGGATTCGGATTCATCTGATGATGATGCCGACAACGACGAAACACCTGACGATGACAAAACACCTGAAGATGACAAAGACTAGTGCACAGTCATTGCGAGGAGAGAGTGAAAGCGACCGACGAAGCAATCTCAGGGAATCCATTGAGAATGACAATCACACTTAAAATTTTCATACACCTAAACAGGTTGTTCGTCCGCAACAACTGAAGAAATTCGCTTTCGCTGACAAAATTCGATAAATGATTGGCAGTATCTATATTCCTTCAGGTAGAATTCGATGGAACATAGTGATTGCTTCGCTTCTCTCGCAATGACACTCTTGGAGCATTCTCAACAAAACTTGGCGTTTCTCTGAAATATGCAAAAGGGTCGGAAACCTAAAGTAAGTTTACACACCTTATCCTGCTTAATCTTTGGTTTCAATTTTTGGTTCTTCAGGACCCACGCCATACGCCTGTTTAACTTCAATCTCAAGCTTTTCAAGCATATCCTTATTTTCCGTGAAAAACTGCTTGGCTTTCTCGCGTCCCTGACCAAGCTTGACATCGCCGTACGAGAACCACGAACCCGACTTATTCACAATGTTCTTAAACACTGCAAGGTCAATCACATCGCCGATATACGAAATACCCTTGTTGAAGATAATCTCGAACTCTGCCTTCTGAAACGGTGCTGCAGTCTTATTCTTCACAACCTTCGTACGCACGCGCGTTCCAACAGCTGTATCCCCTTCGCCAGAAAGTGTGCCGATTTTGCGAATATCAATGCGAATTGATGAATAAAACTTCAGTGCGCGACCGCCTGGCGTCGTTTCAGGCGAGCCGTACATCTGCCCAATTTTTTCGCGAAGCTGATTGATGAAAATAATCGTCGCATTCGCTTTTGCGGAAATTGCCGTCAGCTTGCGAAGTGCCTGGCTCATAAGCCTTGCCTGAAGCCCGACATGTGTATCGCCGATATCACCGTCAAGCTCGGTTTTCGGAACAAGTGCCGCCACAGAGTCAATAACAATCAAATCTACGGCACCGCTGCGAACTAAAGTATCAGTAATATCAAGTGCCTGCTCACCGTAATCGGGCTGTGAAATTATCAATCGGTCAACATCAACGCCGATGTTACCAGCATATTGCGGGTCAAGAGCGTGTTCAGCATCCATATAAGCGACATTCGCTTTATCTCTTTGGGCTGATGCTACGCAATGCAGCGCCAGTGTGGTTTTACCGGAAGACTCAGGTCCGAAAATCTCGATAATTCTGCCTCGTGGGATACCTGAACCACCAAGCGCGATGTCCAACGAGAGCGCACCTGTTGAAATGCCGTCGATAAGAACGCCTTTCTTTTCGCCAAGAAGCATCACA
>JAIOTL010000271.1 GCA_021106775.1 Planctomycetota bacterium
AAAAAAGTGAAGATTAGAGATTTAACTTTGCGCGACGGTCAGCAATCTCTATTTGCAACTCGAATGCCGATTTCGCAAATTAGACAGATTGTGCCTATCCTCAAAGATTCCGGCTTTTATGCTGCTGAGGTTTGGGGCGGAGCGGTTCCGGATTCCTGCATGCGCTATCTCAATGAAAATCCGTGGGAAAGATTAAGGGAAATTGCAGAACTTGCGGATAAAAAAATTCATCTAACTGCGCTCAGCAGAGGGCAAAACCTGTTCGGATATAACCCGTATCCTGACCATGTTATCAAGAATTTTGTAACGAAAGCAATTGAGAACGGCGTAACGATATTGCGTATTTTTGATGCGTTGAACGATGTTAACAACCTGAAAACTACTATTGAAGCAACGAAAGAAGCAGGCGGACTTGCGGATGTTGCGTTTTCTTACACAACTGACCCGATTATAAAGAAAAAGAACGGAAACGGCAATAAGTGGAAGCAACCTGAGCCTGTTTTTACTGTTGATTACTGGGTAAAATTTGCCAAGGATGTTGAGAAGCTTGGTGCGGATTTAATCACAATCAAAGATATGGCGGGGCTTTTGCGTCCTGACGTTGCTGCTGAGCTTATTCCCGCACTTAAAGACGCAGTTTCTATCCCGATTGATTTCCATGCACATTGTACACCCGGTTATGCGCTGACAAGTGCTGTTGTCTGTATGATGAAAGGTGTTGACATTATAGATACTGCGATGTTCAGCTTTTCCTCGGGTTCTGCTGCTCCTTCAATTGACATGCTTCAACTTTTCGCCGATAACCTTGACATCGACCTTGGAGTTAAGAGAAATCAGATTGTAAAAGCAGAAAAATTGCTCAGGAAATTCCGGCTGGAGCTTCGTGAGCAAGGCTTCGATTCATATACCGATTTCCCGGAAAAATTCCCTGATGTAACAGGTGAAATGTCAGATTTGGTTGCTGAAGCGATTGACTTTATTCAGCAAGACAAGTTTGATCTAGCATTGTCAAGTGTTCACAAACTGGAAGCACTGGTGGGCTTACCCATGCCGAATACTGCGGTTCGCGATGCTCAAATTCCAGGTGGTATGTACACGAACATGCTGAACCAACTCAAAGAAGTGAAACTTGAACATGCACTTAAGGATGTTCTCCTGGAAGTACCGATTGTCAGACATGATTCTGGTCTCCCACCGCTGGTAACCCCAACATCCCAGATAGTCGGCGTACAGGCGGTTCAAAACGTTAAAGACATGTTCGAAATCAAACCGAGATACAGCAATTGCACTGGTCAGTTTATTAATCTCGTAAAAGGTTTGTACGGCAATACTCCCGTTGAAATTGAACCGGGATTTCGAGAAAAAATTACAGGTTCATGGCAGAAAGAAAAATTTGATCCGTCAACTTATAAACCACAAGAAAATGAAACCATTGTTGAGCTTGATGTACCGGTTGCTGCGAATGCTGAGGAAATGATGTTAATCGAATTGTTCCCATTGGTTGCGAAAAAATTCCTGAAAAATAGTAAAATCAAAGAATTCGAAAAAGAGCTTGAGCTTAAATTGGCGGAAGCAGAGAAGGAAGCTGAAGAGCATTTTGTTACAATGATTGACGGTTTATCAGGCAATTATATGACCGATGAGCTTGATTTTGAGGAAAAATTCGAACAGTAGCAAATTTTATCTTTGCTGATTATGGATAATGTAACAGAATCAGTTATCTTCGTCCGGTTTTTTCTCAGGCATGAAAACCTGCTGACCTTTATATTCAATGTATTCTGAATTTGAATCCAGCTCATGATTTGTTGGATCATTTTGGGTGTTACGTTGATTGTGCTGAGTTTGCCTTTGCTGCATTTGAGAGCCAAACATTCTGAACAAATTCATCAAATCCGTTTGAAACTGCTGATTAAATGGCATTCCAGACCCACCCATTTGCATCTGTTTCATCATTTCTCTGCGTCTGACCATGCTCAACTCAATGCTTGAAGTAATGAAAATGAAAACGGCAATAATTATCAATCCGAATTGAGATAAAACGATTCCAGCAATAAAACCAATGAGAGCAAGAAATTTACTGATTGAAGCTGCAATTTCCGTCGCCCTGACAATCCCCAGTTTTCTGTTGAGAATCGCTCGGAGAATTCTACCGCCATCCATCGGAAATGCCGGAATCAGATTAAACACCCCTAACGTAAGGTTAATTAACGACACAAGTGAGAGAATTCCAACAAATGTCTGAAAAATTACTCCCGAAATACTTGATACATCGGGAAATTGGTTCAATGTCATAAATAAAAACGGTAAAGTCAGTAAACCAATGAGAATACTTAGTGCAGGACCTGCGGATGCGACGAGAATCTCCTGCCTTGGCTCAGTTGGCAGATTTGTCATTCGTGCCATGCCACCAATGGGCGTAAGAAGGATATCATACGTTTGAATCTTGTATTTTCTCGCAACAAGCGTATGTGCAAGCTCATGGGCTATTATGGATATGCTGAGAATTGCAAGTACAATCAGCAAAACAATTCCCTGATCGGGATTCTCGATTAATTTCAACCCCGCATAAATCAAAATGAAGTAATAGCTCCAATGAAGCTTTATCGGGATTCCGAAAAGTCTGCCAAGCACAAAACTTTTAAACATCAAATACTCCAACAGAATATATCAGCATTTCATCATATGAATATAAACGCGGAAATAAATGAAGTTTATGCAATTTTCGGGATTAATCGTTAATCAGATTTCTTACCATCTTTTCCAAATCATCAAGATTATATGGTTTCAAGAGGACATTATCAAACCCATATTTCTTATAATCATAGAGTATCGGGTCGTTGGAATATCCGCTTGTTACAATTGATTTGAAATTGGTATCGATTTCCATAAGTTTCTGTAAAGTCTGCTTGCCACCAAGTCCCCCGGGTATTGTCAAGTCAAGTATTAGCAAGTCAAATGCATCCTCGTCGATAATCCCCTTTGTGAAAAGTCTTATTGCTTCTTTACCCTCCGCAGCACAATCCACCACGTAGCCGATTTCGCAAAGATATGATTTTAACGTGTTTCTGATGGTATTCTCATCATCCATGATTAAGATTTTACCGACATGCTTGTCATTTTTGGTCTTTTTTGATTTAATCATTGCTGATTGTTCGATTGCAGGTAAGTAAATGGTGAAAGTCGAACCAGTGTTTTCATCTGTCTCAAAGTCTATAATACCTTCATGGTTTTCAATGATTGATTTGGCTACGGTAAGTCCAAGACCTGCCTGATTTTTCTTTGTAGTGTAAAACTTATCGAAGATTTTATCCTTAATCTCGCCATGTATGCCTACTCCCATGTCTTTAATCGCAAGTTTAACATAAAACCCAGGTTTTAATGCAAATTTAGAATCGTCTGAAATTGTTACATTCTCAGCACTGACTGTTAGAATTCCACCATTGGGCATGGCTTGAATAGCATTTAATGAAATATTACTAATTACCTGATTTACTTGCGTTGCGTCAATATTGACGAACCAAAGATTTTTGACAATTGAAAATTTACTGACAACATTTGTGCCGCGAAGGGTGAAAGATATGGCATCAACGAGAAGCTCTCGAAGACTGCTTATAGTTTTAACCGGTTTTGCATTTTCACTAAAAGACTGCATTTGCTGCGTAAGCCTACGTGATTGCTTAATTTCAACCTCAATTGTGTTGAGGAAATTGTAAATAATGTTAGTTGGTTCTATCTTGTTTTTGGCGAGTTGAACATTCATTACAATGCCAGTAAGGATATTGTTGAAGTCATGTGCTATGCCGCTAATCATCGAATTGAGCGTTTCAAGTCTCTGACTCCTAATAAGTAATTTTTCCATTCTGTTCGAATCTGAAATATTAGTGATAAGAAGAAGAACAGCGTTTTTTCCAGAATATTGGGCATTATGAAAGGTTATTTTAACATCAATTTCAGCATTATTTTTGGTGTATAGTTTTGCTTTTATCGGTGTGATAATTTTCTTTGAGTTCTTCGAGATGTCGAGAATAAGCTGATTAATATCACCTGTTTCTAGCTTCAAAAACTTGCTGATATTGGTTGTAGCAAATTCTTCAAGATTACATTGAATATTTCTTTCAAGGAACTTGTTCCAAAATATAGGTTGTAATGTCAGGGTATCAATAAAAACTATGCTATGTTGAACTAAATTTAATATTTTACGAAACTCATCCGAATTGATATCAAACTCGATATTATCGAATGCATCAATATCATCTCTCGTGTTGTCGATGTTTTGTGAGTAAATTTCATGATTATTGATGTTGTTCATAATAAACTCGATTCTATGTTGCAGCAGATTTCACTGTATCATCCGAAGTTCGTTATATTTATATGATATAATTTTACGCAAAATTATCAAGGAATCAGACTTTCGATTTCCTCAAATTTTTACTTAGAAACCATCTGCCTTATTTTTATCGGTATTGAATCTCAAGAAGATGAATAATATTAGACTAAAAATCTTACTCCAGCATTATTTTGTGATGAAAAATAGTAATTTGTCCAAAAATGTTATTACCATATTTTTGGAATCAGCCTGAATTTAGTTTTATTCGTGAATTCTTCATAACCCTTGAGTTCTTTTCGGAGCATTCTGTCTTCGAGTACAGTTCGAATAATTAATGCAATTACAAGAACTCCTCCAGGGATTAGCCCCCACAAAGTTGATAATGCAAAAGGTGTAGAAACAAACATAAGAATTCCTGCAACGTATGCAGGATGCCGGACAAATCCGTATGGTCCAGTCTCACAAACCGTATGCCCCCTGTCCTTTTGAATTCGAACAGTTATCTCAAAGTTTTTATTTGTAGCAACTGACCAGAGCCATAGCACAAATGCAACTCCATAGACAACTGTGCCTGCAATTATGAGGGGCAAAATGAAATCCCCTGATAAATCGTAACGCTCATCAAGTCCACCAATAATCATTTCTGAATAAAACAAAGGCACATAAATCACCAGGAATATTTTATCGAATGTTTTAGTATCTTTCGGAAATTTCCGAGTCAGCATTTGAGGATTATATTTGTACATCAAAGGTACAGATGCGAATATGCCTAGGGAGCTAATGCCAAAGAAGAACCAGCCTGAAAGCCAGTTTAACGTGCCAGCACAAGCGAACAACAAGGCAAATAGGAAAGCGATGCCGAGAATAATGCGAAGATAGCACAACATCAAACTCGGTATCTTTTCTTCGATTGCATGTTCTGCAATATCTGAATTTTGTAAAATTTCTTTTTTTTCGGATTTCTCACACATAACACATCCTTCTTGTTGCATATCAATAAAATACACTAGAAATATACTTTGGCTAAAAATATTTCTATTTTAGGCTGGCAAAGCGGATTCGATCCAACTCTGAAGCTGTAAAAACCTGCGCGTTAAACAGGTTGAGATACTCCTCAGAAACACCCTGATTGAACACAATCATATCGTCAGTGTTAATTGTAATCTGAATGCCGTTGTCGTACAATATCTTTGCTGGATGCGCTTTCATTTCCGGAACCCGACTCAGCATTACGTTGCTGGTGGGACAAATATTTAACCTTATTTTATTATCTGCCAGAAATTTCATGACTTTCGGAGATGCCGCAGCACTTATCCCATGCTGAACCTCGTCCAACTCAAGTTCCTCAACCGCTTCCTGAATCTTCTCTGCGGGGCAGAATTCACCTGCGTGCGCCTTCAATTTCATCCCCTTGCTTTTGGCGTGCATCCATGTTTTGCGATAATTCCTCGACTCTTGTAAATCCTCGATCCCGTACAAATCAATCGACTGGAAATAGCCCGTGTCAAGGAACGGAAGCATCAGCTCGTGCGCATTCTCCGGTGCAATCTTCTTCCCGATACCGAGTTCTGCTCGAAATTCGGTCTCAGGCGCATATTCCGCGCTTGCTAACTCTAGAAATTCAGTCAATTCATATGCGAAATCGTAAAAACGAGAACTAATGTTTGCATCAATGCTCATCTCAAGCACAGTTACACCGTCGAAATCCGCCTGTATGAATGCTGCGATAAGTGTCAATTCGAATGAACGTCTATCCACGATGTAGGGCAAAATGTGCGCGTGAATCCAGTTCTGCATCTCATCAAGGTCAAGCATCTTCTCAGGCGCAGGCGTAATATCAGCATCAAATAACCTATTGAAAACCTCCAGACTACCCCCGAGGACACCGTGATTATGAAACTCACCCTTCGGTAATCGCCGCAACGCCGCAAGGTTTCCGGCTTCCAACGCTTTGATAAATTCCGAACTATCTGTCATGTAAACCATCAATAAAGTAGGTCTGTTGTGATGTTTTGCACGTATAGCCTATCATTTTTCTGTTCTATCTTATAATTGAATTCCTTCAGCTTTTCAATGAAAATATCCTTATGAAGAGTGAGTGTGCCTGTCATCTGCGACCATTCGGCATACATTTCATAAAGTTTGTCCAACTTAACATCTTTATTTTCAGCATTCTGTGTTCGCTCATCCATAAACATTCTAACGAACTCACCATAAAATTCTCCTTCATCACCGTTCATCACACCCTCCGCAAATGCTGTTTTGCCGGTTAATCTTTTTACAAAAAACTGTTTACTTCTTATAATACCAATCGTATACGTTAATAATGCAGTTATCTGGAAAGTTATTGCTACACTGCATATTCTTGCATAAATTTCATCACCTTTTATTATAACTGAATATAGAATCCAGAAATCACATACAAAGTTGAAAATTATTATACCTAAAATGTCATTGATATTTTTAATAATTTTTCTATCTAGGAATTCAATGTATTTGGCTAAATATTTATGCAAATCAACAAATAGTAAATAAAATAGCAATAAAATTAACATGGAAATAGAAGTAATTATCAGATAATTATCTAAATACTCAATTGTATAATATTTATTTCGAAACCAATACAAAAGAACCAACGAAATTATCAACATGACTAATGATGAAAGTAATAACCCATTGATAATTTTCGTGAAAAGTTTAATTTTGCGTTCGTACATAATTTGCCTTTAAATTGCGTTACATGCGGTTTGCTACAAAAATATTTTATCCACAACTTTATATTATATAATGGGTTTAATTCCTGTAAATGGAGTTTCTATGCCAAAGTACAAGTATTTACCGCCAAAATCAGTCAAGAAGCTTGGAAATATCGAGCTTGTAGCGAAGCAGATTGTCGAAGGTTTTCTTGCTGGTTTGCATCGTTCACCTTTTCACGGATTTTCCGTGGAATTTGCTGAGTATCGTGAGTACACGCCCGGCGACGACCTTAAGCATCTGGACTGGCAGCAATATGCGAAAAGCGACAGATATTATATCAAACAGTATCATGAGGAGACGAATTTGCGGTCATGGATTGTTCTTGATACTTCAGCATCAATGGGTTTTGCTGGTGCAGAAGCATCCGACGGTTTGACGAAATTCGAGTACGGCGCATATCTGGCTGCATCCTTGATGTATCTGCTGCAAAAACAGGGGGATAACATCGGACTCGTTACATTTTCGGATGAAATAAATAAGGTTTTGCCAACCAAGGGCGGACAGTATCATTTGCAGGAATGTTTGAGAACGATTGAGAAAACAAAGCCTGAAGGTGAATCAAGCATCGCGCAAATTATACATAAAGTTGCGGAAATGTCTACTCGTCGTTCATTAATCATTGTTATTTCAGATTTATATGATGACCCGAATAAACTTGTGAAAGCGTTCCAACATCTGCGACACAACAGGCAGGAAGTTCTACTTTTTCAGATATTAGACAATGCGGAATTAAACCTTCCTTATGCAGGTATGATAGAATTTCGAGATTTGGAAACTCGGAGAAAACTTCTGATAAACCCGAATTTATTGCGTGATGATTATAAAAAGCAACTTGACGAAACAATTAATACCTTTGTGAAATCATGCTCAGACAGCAATATCGATTATCGTTTGTTAGATACGTCTGTCCCATTTGAGCTTGCACTTGGAGAATATTTGAATAAACGAGCAAGGTTAAGCTAATTTCTTCTTGGTCTAAAATATATTAAAGAAAGCAATAAAATTATTGATAGTATA
>JAIOTL010000055.1 GCA_021106775.1 Planctomycetota bacterium
AGCTTTCCGCTGAGAAACCGTGATATTTTCCATTCCTTTCGAACTTCTGCCAATGTTCCGTATTTTGAATGCGGCGACCAATTGGGCAGACAAAGATTCCCGGTCCACCACATTTCCATGTAAAGATTTTGTATGTCAGTTGAAAGCTCCTCGCAAAATTTTCTCAGACCTTTATTGTAATCTGTGAGAAATTTATTGAATTTATCCTGTGCTTCTTTGGCTGCAACGAGCTCCTTCTTAATGATAGCAATTCTGGATTTATAAAACTGAGCATCCATCAGCTCAATTTCCTTGCGCCTAATAACCGGCATAAGTCGCTTCGTAATGACGTTTTCTTCAGCTTGTTCATCTTCCTTCAGTTTTTTCAGCCCGTCTTTTAGTTGCTTTCTCAGCTTTTCAATTTCGTCTTTCAATTTGGGTATATTTTCAACCTGCTCAAGTGCACTTGAATAAAAGTTAACATTTCCGACTCTTAGATTTTCATAAGTTGCATCTTCATAACGTGTTACAACAATCACTGCAGATTCCTCGATTTTCGGTGTTCTTCTTGGGCTCATTCTCACTGTTTCAAGATAGTCCTGAATATTTAACTTATTTTCTTCAACCCAGATATAATCACGGTCTTTGGACGACTGAGAGTTAACTAGAATTTCAATCTTGATTCTGTAAATACCTGGCAGAATTCGAAGATTTGCAGCGACGAGTCCGAGTTTGTAGGTTATGGGAGTATCAGCTTTTTGAATTTGGATTTTCTTTCTGACGATTGGTTTCTGGCTATAATCCAGGTAAATGTAAGCATATGCGGTTAGATTTCGTGAATATCGCATAAATTCATCGGCAGGTGTTTGTTCGACAAGCTCGCTACCCTGGGGATATTTATACTTTATAGGGTTACTATCTTCATCGATACCAATCCAAAGGTAAGGTTCGAAGGTGATTTCAAAAACATGTGAAGGTCCTATATTTGTTAGTCTGGCGTTGAGAATTCTGATTTTTGTATCGACTTTTATTCTGTTTGGCTGTGGTATTGGCACCGGAGGCATAAGATTTGGGTTCTGTGCTAAGGTGATGCCGCTCAGCATAGATACTATGAGAGTTAGAGCGATGATATAGAAACATGTTGAAATTAATATCCGATTATGCATTTTTCCCCCTGAGTTGTTTATTTATACAAGCAAATTTTGTTCCAAAGTTCGTAAATATTCTAACATAATAAACTCAACGATTCAGTGGTGATTATAATTTCAATATGTAATTATTTTGAAATTATGTGTTACGAAAAGTAAACACAGTATCGTTTTTGAAACACTTATAGGTGTTAAGTCTGGCAAGATGTCCGATCAACTATTTTCTCGGTGTCACAATGGCAAAAGATTATTTTTAATCGCTTTTGTATTTCTCGCTGCTTTTCCTCAAAAAATCACGTTCCGGCTCTGTCAACGAAGTTAAGCCGTTTTCCTTAATTTTATCGAGCAAAGCATCAACCTGCTCCTTAAGTTCCTGCTTTTTCATGGTTTGCTTTTGTTTTTTGACTTCAGCTTTTTTCTCACGACGTTTATCAAGAAAACTTTTTTTCTCTACAGGGTCATCATAGAAAGTTGAGCTGCTGAAACCATCGTGAGATGTTTGAGCAATCCTTTTCGTAATAATCTTCACCCACATTATGCCGATAACCGCTCCGCCAATATGTGCCATATGTGCTGTCCCCGTTCCGCTTGGGACAAACGCAAATATGACATCAATCCCAACGAAGAAAATAAGAAGCCATTTCGCCTTGAAGGAAACAGGTGGTATCACCAGAGTAATGTTCTCATTTGCATATCTTGTACAGAAATATCCGAGCACACCATAAACCCCTGCACTGGCACCAACCACAGGTTGCATCGCTCCGCTGGAAATCCCCGTCATCGCCCAACCACAATAAAACATTCCGCCGAAAAACACCGAAGTCAACACCAAAATCAGATACCGTTTGTTACCCATTATCAAATTGACACTTTTGCCAATCCACCAAAACATCAGGGCGTTAATAAGCAGATGAAACGGGCTATTGATGTTGTGGAATATCCCATAGGTCAGAAGCTGCCAAATTTTGAAATCATCGATGACAGATTTCGGAATGAGAATCAGTTGTTTTACAACGTTAGGCGCAGCACGAACAAGCATTATGTACAAAACTATGCCGATGCCCATTGTTATCAGAATTGCATAAGTCGCTTTGGGCTTGGGCTGTCCAAAAGAAGAATTATCAGAATAATAACCACGATCGAAAAATGACATTCTAACCTCAAATCCATTTACCTTGTCCGATTATAATACATGGGAATTAACGAAACATCAGCATTTTAAAGAAAAATCCGCATCAATTTAACGCGGATTCCTCATAAACGATTATTGCTTATTAATTTTCGTTATCATTATCATGTTCTTCGTCGTCGTGTTCGTCATGATCGTGATCATGGTTTTCGTGATCATGGTCATGTTCAGGCGGTGTGTAAACCTCTTCGATGTCTTCAAAGCTTGCCTTGCTATAAAAATGATCCTTAACCTTGTTCGTCAAAAGATCGTTGCGAATCTGGCTTTCCATATTTCGTTCTTCGATAGTTTTAATCATCTGCTCAGGATTCATCTGATATTGATAAGCCATCTGATACACCGACATGTTGTATTCTTCTTCAGTAACGAATATACGCTCGGTGTCCGCGATTTTCTTAAAGATGAAATCGCTTCTCAGCTCATGTATCATATTATTGATTATTTCTTCTTCCTTCTCTGCCAGCTCCTCGTCAACCTTTTTCTGCAGCTCTTCTTTCTCGATTTTCGGGTCTTTTTGATAAAGCTTCATTGATAGGTCGTATTTTGTACGCGTCTTTGTTTCTTCAGTCATGTTTTCCATGAATTTTGTTGGGAATTCGAAATCGAAACTATCGACATATTGTTTGGTGATTTCCTTGGTCAGACCTGCTCTTTGTGCATTTTTGTATGCGCTTGTCAGGTCTTCGAGAATCTGCTTTTTAAGGTCATCAAGCGTGTCAATATTTACTGTTTTCGCGAGTTCATCATCAATTTCACGTTCAATTTCACTCTGAACCTGCAGAACCTTGACCTTGACAGATCCTTCTTTGCCGGAATATTGCGGAATAACAAATCTCTCTGGCATGCGGATTTTGATTTCCCGCTCATCGCCAACGTTCATGCCAACTGCGCCTTCTTCACCTTCAAGAATTTCGACGTCAGCAAAAGTTTTTTCC
>JAIOTL010000423.1 GCA_021106775.1 Planctomycetota bacterium
CAAGGGTGAAGTTGATTTTCTCGTCGATAAACTCAATGTTCCGTTTATCAAAATCGCTTCTATGGACGTAAACAACTACCCTTTTCTAAAATATGTGGCGCGAAAACAGCTACCTATCGTTATTTCAACTGGTTTAAGCGAGTTACATGAGATTGACAAAGCAATTAAGACGATTGAGGGTACTGGCAACAAACAGATAATAATTCTGCATTGCGCATCAAATTATCCACCTGATGACACTGAAGTAAATCTGAATAAGATTAAAACATATAAAAAATTGTATCAATATCCGATAGGATTTTCAGACCATACACTTGGAACTGCGATTACGCTGGCATCGGTGGTATTCGGCGTAGGTGTGATTGAAAAACATTTCACCCTGGACAAGAAAATGGACGGTTGGGACCATGCTGTCTCTGCTGACCCTGCGGATTTGAAGACTATTTGTGCTGAATCCAAGCGGATTGTTAAGGCTTTAGGTGGATATCAGATTAAAGCGATTGAGTCTGATAAACAACGAAAAGGATTTAGACGCAGTATCGTTACAGCAAGGAAAATCAATGCTGGTGAGACAATCACTGAAGCTGACATTCTCTACAAACGTCCGGGAACAGGGATTTCACCAGGTGATGCGGAATATGTTATTGGCAGGAAAGTAAAACGAAGTTTTGCTGAGGACGAACTTTTACGCTTGGACGGACTCGAATAATTGCTCAAATTTGCTTAAGACTCAACGAAGGAAAAATAGATGAAAAATGTTGCCTGCATAATCGCAAGAACAAGTTCGCAAAGGCTGAAACAAAAGGTTTTGCAGGATGTAAACGGACACAAACTGATTGAATATATCATTCAGAAAATGAAGCTCTCAATGAATATTGATTCTATTTACATTTGCACTTCAACTGAGCCTGAAGATGCGGTTTTGTGCGAGATTACTGAGAAAAACGGTGTAAAATGCTTTCAAGGGTCTCTGAAATCAGTGATTAGTCGAATGCTTTCTGTTGCTAAGCTTGAAAATGCTGATAATCTGATTCGAATTACCGGTGACAATCCATTCACCGATGAGGTTTACATCGATATAATGCTGAAATATCATATTGAGAATAATTGCGAATATACAAGAACCGAGTATCTACCGATTGGTGTAACCGCTGAGATTATGCAAACAAAAGCACTAAAGCGTTGTTACGATTCAATTGACCCTAATGATAGTGAATATTTGATGCTTTATATGTTTCAGCCCGATATTTTTCAGTGTCAGGTTTTAACACCTCCTGAGAAACATCAGCATCCACAATGGTCGTTGACTGTTGATACTCAGCAGGATTTGAATAAAGTGAGGGAAATTGTAAGGAATTCTAATGAAATCCTGAATTACAATGAAATTGTTGAAATCTGCAGCATAATGCCGTCTGAAGTGATGAATATTAAACCAATATCGAATGTTAAGTTTCCAGGTGGAGTGCTGGTAACATACTCGGCATTCAGACACGAAATGGACTTAAGAATCGCAAAAACTAAGATTGTAAACATAACTTTAGAGGAATACGATAATGTGCTGCAAAGCCAGAGAATATCAAAGGCTAAGAAGTTCGGAGAAGAACAATTATGAAAGACATTCAGAAATTTATTGTTAAAGAGACCGAGACTATTCTCACCACGATTAAACGCATGGATCAAGGCGGGATCGGGTTTATTGTTGTTGTCGGGCTGGATGAGAAAATTATCGGAGTTATCACTGATGGTGACTTTAGACGCTCAATTCTTAAGGGAGTTTCGCTGGATGAAAACGTATTGTCCATAACTAACCGGAATTTCACATATCTGAATGAGGGATATGAACCGTCAGAAGCTAAGGAAATTTTTAAGAATCCGGATATTCGAAGGATTCCAGTACTCCAAAACGGCAAGCTTATCAAGATAATAAAAGATGACTATTACATTTCGCTGAAGCAGTATCCGAAAACACGCAAGGTTGAGAATATACCGGTTGTGATAATGGCTGGTGGAAAAGGTTCTCGACTTGAGCCATTTACGAAAATTTTACCCAAACCTTTGATTCCCGTTGGTGACAAAGCGATAATCGACCATATCATGGATGAATTCAAGGGTTATGGTATCGATGAATTTTATTTCACCCTGAATTACAAGAGCGAAATGATAAAAGCATATTTTAGCAACGGAAATAAAAAGGATTTGAAACTTCATTTTATCGATGAGCCTGAGTTTTTGGGCACCGCAGGCAGTCTGTCACTTCTCAGCACTGAGATTGCAGAAGATTTCTTTGTTACTAATTGTGATATTATGGTGAAAGCAGACTATGCAGAAGTTATTGATTTCCACAAGAAAAACAAAGCAATGTTAACCGTGATTTCGTCACTTCAGCATTTTAAAATCCCATACGGCGTAATAGATTTCGAGAAAGATGGACGCATCGTTAAGATTGTCGAAAAACCTGAGAATTCAATAACAATAAACACAGGCGTATATGTAATGAACAGAAAATGTCTAAATTTCATCCCAAAGAATGAATCTTACAACATGACAAATCTCATTTATAGGTTGATTTCAGAAGGAAAGACGGTGCAAATGTATCCGGTGAACGAAAGTGAATACGTTGATATCGGTCAATGGGAGCAGTACACACAGGTAATAGATAAAATCCAGGGCTTCTTATAATACTACGATATATGTCATTAAATTATGTTTCACATGTAATCCTTGCTATATCAGCGATTGCTACGGATCTTATAATAAATTTGAGTAATAAAATTTCACAATGATTAAAAAAAGCATTCAGAAATTAATGTGATTTAGTATATTAGTTTTTGAGATATCAGTTTAAACTTTCTTCGACAATAATTGCTATATATTTATAATAAAGTCTTTATAACGATTTCGTGATAAGGTGAACAAATGAATATTACCCGAAAAATCATCGTATTTGTCTCTTTGATATTTATTGTCTCAATTCTAAGCTGCACTTCCGAGATTAACGTCTCTCAGCCTGTTAAAGGTTTGTTCAAATGGGTTCAAACCTGGGGTGGTTTAGAAGATTGTACAGCTCGAGTTAACGCCCATGATTCGAAGAAAAATGTTTATGTTGGCGGTTATTTCAAGGGCACAGTCGATTTCAATTCTGATCCAAATATTACGGATGAGTACACTTCGGCTGGAGATAATGATTGCTATTTAATCAAGTTTGATAAATCTGGTGTATATCAATGGGTAAAAACTTGGGGTGGTGCGAAATCAGAGGTGATTTACGCTATTAATGTTGACAACCGAGATAATGTTATTCTTGGAGGATATTTCGGTGATAATGCTGATGCAACACCAGGTTATACTGTCGATTTCAATCCATCACAAACAAGAACGCTTGAATTAATTGGAAACGGAAGTCGTGATTGTTTTGTAAGCAGTTTTGCATCGAACGGCACATTAAGATGGGCGACATCCTGGGGTGGAGTTGGAAGAGATGAAATACAAGCGGTATCAACAGATTCGAGAAGAAATGTTTTTGTTGCTGGGATTTATGCTGAAACTGCCGATTTCGATCCTGATCCTGTTACCACCAATGAATTTACTTCAGTAGGTTCAAACGACTTATTTTTGAGCAAATTCGATGACAGCGGAAATTATGATAGCACACAAGTTTGGGGTGGACCGAACTTTGAAGCAGTTCAGACTTTAGAAACAGATAATGATAACAATTTGTACGTTGGCGGAATTTACAGAGATACAGTTGATTTTAACCCTGACCCTATTACATCAAATGAAATCACATCAAATGGGATATACGATTGCTGGGTAAGCAAATTTAATTCGAATATGGTTTATCAATGGACAAACGCTTGGGGTGGATCGGCAGTCGACTGGGTTTATAGTATTGCTGTTGATTCTAAGAACGATTTATATGTTTCAGGATATTACTCAGATATTGTTGATTTTGATCCCGATGAATTCAACGTTGTCAATCAGACTTCAAACGGAAGCAAGGATGCTTTTTTATCAAAGTTTGATGAGAACGGCATTTTCATATGGGTTCAAACCTGGGGCGGTGACTATGGTGATAAATCCGGTACCGTTTGTCTTGATGGTAAAGACAATATT
>JAIOTL010000332.1 GCA_021106775.1 Planctomycetota bacterium
AATACTAGATTTATACGCCATTATTCTCACTTTCTTTCACAGGAAATTTTACCACACAATCATCTGCAAGTGTATTTTTCCTTCTATTTTCTTTCGAAGGATTTATTGTAACTAAACCTTTATCCTCCATTTGTTTCAAAACCTCCTTGTAGAACTTAATTGGATAAGGAACTTGAGAACTTACACTATAATTTGAATATATGTCTTCAACTAACATTTCCTGACCAATAAAAACTTTAAGCAACTTTTGCTTTAATTCCTTGATTTCCATATCATAACTTTGCATTGCAAAAAGGTCTTTTTCAACTTTTGGTTTGTATTCAAAACTTCCCAAATCTTCAACGACTTCTGAAGAAACCTTGTTCATAATATCTGACATAATTTTGTTTGCTATTGCATCTTTTGTACAGAGTACAATATGATGACTCGTCCTATTTCCTAGTCCATGTTCAAATTTAAATCGAAATCTTGGGAAGTAACATTGTTTCCCTAACTTTCTGTTTATTGCATGAAACATCACCTTTAAAAGTGTTTTCTCAATTTCTTCTTGATTTGCTTTTGTTTTTCTTAAATCTCTGATTTTAGATTGTATTTCATGAAATTCGTCCTTTCCAAAAACAATTTCCAGATTGTCTTGAGCAAATGGGTTTGTGATACCCATATTAATACGGTTAAAGTTAAAGAAGAAAATCACATCACATGCGAAATCCTTTAAAAATGCAGCTATAAGGTCTGTTGAAATACCTATGTAACCACAAGGATCAAGAAAAACTAATGATGGTCTTAATTTTAGTTTATTAAATATTTCAGCAGTACTTAAATCCACTTCATCATTAATATATTCTATATCAAACTGCAGTCGTTCTATACCCTCTAAACTCTTTACATGCTTTTCGAGTGAATTAATATTATCTTTTTTCATATCATTGAAAAAGACATGGAAGTTCTGTGACATCCAATCATCTTGAAGAATTGAATTGATGACTTTAATAGGAGTACTTTCCTCTCCATTCTCGTATTTTCCAGGTCCACAAAATAAATCGATATAATTCAGACCATTGGTTGCAATTTTTTTTAATACCCATACATAAGCTCCAAAATATTTTGTAACAATGTTTGTTTTAATCTTTGAACATTCCTTCTGTTCTTCGGTGAAAAAATCTTCACTCATAATTTACTCCGAAAATATTGTCAACATTTGTCTAATATATCGGAGCAAATAAACATTAGTGAAACAAAATTATTGTAATTTTGCATGAATTTCGTTTGAAGTTGATAAAAAAAAGGGGATTGAGAATCCCCCGTTTTGTGAGTTTGGTGGGCATGACGGGACTTGAACCCGTAAGACCCAAGGGTCAGGGGATTTTAAGTCCCCCGCGTCTGCCAATTCCGCCACACGCCCACTTAATCGCCAATATATCAATTCAATCGCACATTTCAACAAAATTATAACAGCAAATTTATCCAACCGGTTCAAATATTTACAAACTAACACTCCCATTGCTCAACATCACAGGCAATCAGCGTGTTACACAACCGGAAACCTTGAATAATGCTGGATTCGCCATAAAATTCCTCAGTTTTGTCAAAAACTTTTTTTCTCAATCATCCAATTACTAGCACTAAACATTCGAAATTATCAAAAAAAAATAAAAATATAAAATAATTGTTGCAAACATATATACTTGTATAATAGTATTACTTTCAAACATTTAAACACTACAGCGGGGTTAGCATGAAAGTATTATCAATTTTCGCAAGTCCTGACAACAACGGTAACACAGCAACGGTACTGTGCTGGATCGAGGATAACCTGCGCTCATCAGAGCACGAGCTTGAACGTGTCAATCTCTACGAACTCAACATAATTGGTTTTTGCGGTCAGTCGGGAAATGGCAGCGACGGCGATTGCAAAGAAGGTTCGGAAAAATCGTGTTGCAATGACGACGCTACAAAAGTCATCGAAAAAATGACACAAGCTGACCTTATTTTGTTTGCATCACCTTTGTACGGCTGGGATGTTTCATCCGTTATGAAAGCACTTTGGGAACGTATTTTCATGTCAAAACTCACGTTGAAACTGCGCGATAAAAAAGCTGCCCTCATCGTTACCGCAGGTGGTCCCTACGAAAATAATGCTGACTTTGTGGGTGAAATCTTCAATCGAGGCTTAAAGTACACCAAAATTGTAAATATTGGGGATTTGATTCTTACTGAATGCACAAATCCAAAGAATATGGATGAAAAAGTCAAAAACCGTACTGAATCGTTTTCAAAAAAAATCGAAGCAGAACTTGAAGCGAATTCATAACTTTCATTATCATAGGTAAATCTGCTTACCCTTTCACCTTAGTCAACCTGATTCTAAATTCCGTATCCCTTTCATATTGTTCGGAATTGAAGTGTTCGGTAACAAAAGTTTCAGTAACAGGAAGTACATACATCCCAGCATGAAAGTATTGACGCTTAGTTCATGCAAGATGTCTGAAACACCGTTGATGATGCAAAATTAATGTTTCATTGTATTTATTTTATAACAGAGTTTTGATTGCCCGATAAACATAGAAGGTGTCAGCTTAGACACTTTGCTCGATGAATACAGCAAAAACCTCACCTACGCCCAAAACTTCGCAAATTCCAACCACCTTCCAAAATCTCTCGCATATCTCACACAAGCACTCAACACTAAGAGATTCACGGAAGCTGCCATTATTATGATACAAAATAATAAATTTTATTCATTTCTTAGAACATCTTATGGTATGATATTATTCTATTATGCTAATTGTGAGGGTGATTATGATTTTTCATCGGAAGAAATTGTTTTTTTTGATTGTTCTCGCTGCTATGTTTTTTTCTGGATGTTCTGTTGGGTTTAAAAAGTTTTATTCCAAACCTGCGAAGCTTGATTTTGGAGTTGTAAACC
>JAIOTL010000190.1 GCA_021106775.1 Planctomycetota bacterium
GACTGTGCCAAAATCGTGGCTCTCTGGGTGCAGCGAAAGGCCGGTAACTTTAGCGTCGCATCCTATCGTTGCTGCTAAAAACAATAAAAACACAGCTATTCCGCAATATTTACTCATCATCTTCTCCCGAGTACGTTAACAACATTCAATACTACTATTATATATAAGTAAAGTGTAAAATCACCGAAAATGTTTATATATATTTCAATAACATCCTCCATGCTGACACCATCGTATCCTTGTAAATTTGCCTGACAACGAGCTTTAGCAGGTCAATTCTCATATTAAAACGCAGAGATAATACTTCCGATAATAATTGAAATTAATGATATCTTGTTGAAATATGGGAAAAAGTTATTTTTCGCTTGACTCGGTGCTTAACAACAGAGTTATTATTACTTTGGAGGATGAAATGGAAACTCTGACAACCGGAAAACTGGCAAAAAAAGCCAAAGTGCATATTGAAACAATTCGGCATTATGAGCGGATTGGGTTAATTCCTGAGCCAAGCAGGCAGAAGTCATCAAGATATCGACAGTATCCGATTGCAACTGTTGCAAGGATTAAGTTCATTAAACATGCTCAAGGTTTTGGATTTTCGCTCAAGGAAATTGCAGATATTCTTTCGCTTAAACACAATCCGGATTCATCTTTTGAAGATATTAAAAGCAAGGTAAAATCGAAATTAGTTGAAATCGATAAAAAAATTATTGCTCTTAATGAAATGAAAAAAGCTTTAAGCAAGCTTATCAAATCGCCTGAATCAACTCTTAGCAATAGCGAATGTCCTGTTTTGACTGCATTTGAAATAGAAAATCCGAAATTTAAGGAATAATATTTGAAAACAAAGTGAACAAAGAATTAACATCCAATACATTAAGGAGATTAGTAAGATGCAAAAACTATTCACAGGAATTTATATGCTATTATTGTCTACAATAGTATATGCTAATAATTTAATTCACTATGATATTGTTGTAAATGCAGTTCCAACTGAGCATTTTCTTGAAGTAAAATCAAAATTGAAAATACCCATAACTCAGGTCGAAAGCGAATTTTATTTCTATCTTCATGCCAAATTGGAAATTTCATCAAATTCTAAGAACATTACAATAAAAAATGTGAAATGTGAAGAAGAAACAAATGTTCCGTTAAAAAAATATTCTCTAAAATTTACTGAAAAAGCAGAAAAGTATCAAGAAATAGAATTATCCTATTCAGGTAAAATTTATCATCCAATTAAACAGATTGGTGAAGAATATTCGCGCAGTTTCAGTGTTAGCTCAGGCATAATTTCTGAAGATGGAATTGTGATTTCAGGTTCAAGCGCGTGGATTCCATGGTTTAACAATAATCTGATAACTTTTAATATGAAAACTATTCTTCCCGAAGGCTGGAGTTCAGTTTCTCAAGGAGATCGAATTGAAACAACTGAAAAACCGAATATTTCAACATGGGTCTCAAATGAACCGATGGGAGGAATATATTTCATCGCAGCTAAATTCACTGAATATCAAATCACAGCTGGTACCGTCAAAATCATGGCTTTCCTGCGAACACCCGATAAAAACTTAGCTAATAAATATCTTGAAACAACAAAACAGTATTTAGGAATGTATGAAAGATTAATAGGTAAATATCCGTATTCAAAATTTGCGTTAATTGAGAATTTTTGGGAGACGGGTTATGGCATGCCTTCTTTTACACTCCTGGGTTCAAAAGTAATTCGCTTTCCGTTTATACTGCATTCATCATATCCTCATGAGCTTCTACATAATTGGTGGGGCAACAGCGTTTATGTTGATTATAAATTAGGAAATTGGTGTGAAGGTCTTACTGTATATCTTGCGGATCATTTAATTAGCGAACAGCGTGGGCAAGGTGTACAGTATAGAAAGACAGCGTTGCAGAGTTTTACGGATTATGTCAACGAGAAGAATGATTTTCCTATTAAGGATTTTCGTTCCAGATTTAATAGCTCTTCATCAGCCATTGGTTATAGCAAATCAATGATGCTTTTTCATATGCTTCGAATTAAAGTAGGTGATGTTCTATTTGCAAAAGCAATTAGGAGATTTTATGCTGATAATAAGTTTAAAATAGCAAGTTTCGATGATATTTGCATAGCTTTTGAACAAACAACAGGTTTAGTCTTAAAACCATTTTTCAATCAATGGGTTAATAGAAAAGGTGCACCAGAAATTTGTCTGGAAAATGTTAATGTTTCCGCGAATAATGGTAAATATCAATTAAATTTTAGTTTATCGCAAGTCCAGAAAGGACAACCATTTATATTGAATGTGCCAATTGCAATATACCTTCAAGATAACAATCAAACTATCATTAAAAATGTTGAATTTACAAGTAAAAAACAGAAATATTCATTTACATTTGAAAAGCCAATTCTTCGAATAGACGTTGATCCGCAATTTGACACATTTAGAAAACTGCATTTCAAAGAGATTCCGCCAACTTTGTCAAAAGTTTTCGGTGCAAAAAAAGTACTGATTGTTCTACCTTCAAAAGCACCAAAGAAGCTGCTAGAAAATTACCAACAGCTTGCACAAACCTGGGCAAAACAACAAAGTGCATCAATTGAATGGATTTTAGACAGTGAAATTGAGGAACTTCCTGCAGACAAAGCAATTTGGTTGTTTGGATGGGAAAATAATTTCAAAAATACTATTTCAGCAGGATTAAAGGAATTTGGTGCAAAATTAGATAATGCTACATTTAATATCGTAAATTCGCCAATTAACATAGTGGATAAAAGCCTTGTAATATCAGTTAGAAATCCAAAAAATCCAACAAATGCGATTATTTTATTATCCACTTTCAATTTTAAGGCACTTTCAGGATTAGGAAGGAAATTACCTCATTATAGCAAATATAGCTATCTTGCATTCGAAGGTGATGAGCCAACCAATACATTGAAAGGGCAATGGGTTGAAAGAAACACTCCTATGACGGTAATTATCGAATCCACCAAACAAATGGCAATAAAAACAAATAAACTACCGAAAAGAAACGCTTTAGCCCAGTTACCGCCAGCATTTTCTAAGGAAAATATGATGGAAACAGTTATGTATCTTGCCAGCAATGAATTAAAAGGCAGAGGACTTGAAACTGACGGTTTAGAAAAGGCGAGAGATTATATCGTTACAAAATTTAAGGAAATAGGCATTAATCCAGGTGGTGATAGAGATACATATCTTCAGCATTTCACAGTAAATATCGGTGAAAAAAATAAGAAAATGTCATTGCAGAATGTAATCGGAGTAATTCCCGGAAGAAATAAAGCATTTAATAATCAATCATTGATATTGTGTGCCCATTATGATCATCTAGGTTTTGGTGAGCCCGGATCACAGTCAAAAAACAAGGGAAAAATCCATTATGGTGCTGATGACAATGCAAGCGGAGTTGCTGTTATGCTCGAGTTAGCAAAGAAATTAGCTCAAACAAATCCCGAAAGAACAATTATTTTTATTGCTTTTTCTGGTGAAGAAAGCGGTCGACTTGGTTCAAAATTCTATGTTAACGCATTAGACTCAAAAATGCGAAAAGGAATAATTGGTGTTGTTAATCTTGACACAGTTGGTCGTTTGGGGAAGCAGAAATTACTTGTACTTGGGGGCGCATCTGCAAAAGAGTGGAAATTTATTTTTATGGGAATAGAATATACAATCGGAGTAGGAGTAGAAGTGATTTCTTCCAAGCTTGATGCAAGCGATCACGCTAGTTTCGTCGAAAAAGGTATTCCAGCAATTCAATTGTTTTCAGGAGCGAATGCAGATTATCACAAGCCTTCTGATACTGTTGACAAAATCGATGCAAACGGGCTGGTAAAAGTTGCATCAGTTGCATTTGAAGTAGTAAATTATCTAACAATTAGAAAAGAAATGTTGACGATAACAATAGAAAATGCAGACAAAACTGAAACTCCGACAAAAACTCAGAAAAGAGTTGGAACGGGAATCATGCCTGATTTTGGTTTCAAAGGCAAAGGAGTGAAAATTGCAGCGGTTTCGAAAAGTTCCTCAGCGGAAGCAGCAGGTTTGAAAAAAGGGGATATTATAATTAAACTCGGTGAAACAAGTATCGAAGACCTGCGTCAGTATTCAAACGCACTAAAAAACTTTAAGCCAGGAGACATTACAACAATAGTTTATCTTCGTGACGGTAAAGAATCTACGGTTAAAATCACTTTGAAAGCCCGATAATATATAAATAATTTCCAAGCAGTATGATATTTATCCATTATTAATCAGGTTTTAAAACCATAAAATCCTTTAATGGAATTTCTGAAGTTCTCACATTGCATTATACAATCTGGTTAAAAGCTTCATTCAGCAGGTAAAGTTACAATTAATTTATCCGTAAATATACTTTTAACTGAGACCTATTATCTAAAAATATAATCTCAACAAAGCTTTTGATTAATTTACTTAGTTTTTTGTGCATAGTTTTGCGAGGATGTTTCACCTTGGGTCAATTTCCCCATTGCAGCACTATTAAAGCTATTACTGCTAACAGAATTCTTATCTTTAAATAGTAGGAACTTCGCACTGTTCTTGTCATGAAATTTATAATATTTTGGAGTATAATACGCAGTGAAGTCCGAACTTAGCGAAGTTGCAGGAGCTCGATTATCCGATATCGCCGAAGCAACTGTCAATGTATATTGAATATTAGCGATAAGGTCATCCTTCGTTATCAGCGTTACTTCACGCATATTCAAGGAAAGGATAATATCGCAGTTGACAACATCCTGAGACAGAGTTTCTTCAAGCGCAAAATTAGATAACGTAACTGATGCAGGATTAACCTCGTCGGTGAAAAATATCCTGAATATCAGGGGTGCGCACGTCTGCACGTTTGAAGTATTGCTAACAGGGACAACTTTTTCAACTGAAAAGTAAGAAGGTGTTGTTGTCGAACCTGTCGAAAAATATGCTGAGTATGGTTCAGTAGCACGATTCTCGCGTTCATCCTCATAACCAGCATTAATCGTTAGAGTATAATTAGTGTTTTGTGTTAGATTTCCTGCTCCAGGCATTAAGAGAGTTACAGTGTCTTTATTTATTGTCCATTGAAAGGTGAAGTTTGTGATAGATGTAGAACCTGCGCGTAATTCGATTGCAGCTTCAGCGGTCTTTGTATTTACTTTTTCATTGAAAAAAATTGTTATCCGCTGATTAGTTGGCACATCAACTGCTCCATTCGCAGGCATCGTAGCCTTAACGAAAGGTTTAGTATTATCCGGCGAACGCGAGTTAATTTTCCCGCTGCAACCTACAGCCAACAAAGCAGACAACAATACTATGGAAATTAAAATTCTTTTCATAATTAATACTCCATGTTAATTGTTAGTTGGTTTATCGGTTGCAGATGATTCATTAACACTTGATGGTTTATTCTGTTCTTCCATTTGATAGTCATAACCTTTTTCTTTCGGATAGCCAAAAGCTTCTGGATAAAGCAGCGTGCCTTTTTCAAAATTGCCATTTCCCTTTTCTTCAACAACATCTTTACGAAGCTTGTGCATAACAGGGTCGTCGCGGTCGGCAAGAACAATATATGAAACTTTTCTGCCAGAATCGCCGTAAACAGTAAATTCGGAATAATTTTCGTTCCAATCATATCCTACTAAAAAAGGTTTACCGATTGAAGTTAGTGTAACAGTGGCTTCGTTTTCCATAGTGAGGGCTTTGAAGTAATCCGGCATTTGCACAACTGCATCACCGTTTTGACCAATTGTAACAGTACCTCGGTACATACATAGGTCCTCAGGTGATTCCACAAAACTATGTCGGAGAGTTTTGTTCTCGGGGTCTAATGGATGGTCAATCAGAAACCAGCCGCCACCTTTGCTTATGGATCCAGTAACACGTACATTACCACTGAAATAACCAGCATATACTCCACCAGTACCATAAATACCATATGTTGTGCCGTTACCGTAAACACCATAAGAACCACGACCGTAAATACCATATGAACCACCCGCACCGTAAACACCGAAGGAACCATTACCGTAAACACCGTAGGTTGAACTTTGACCGTAAACACCTGTACTTGAGCTGCCTAGATATCCGTAGTTGCTTGAATTGTAATATCCATAAACTTTATATGCTGATGTTGCCGAAGTACCACAAGCAATGCTTGAACCTGAATAATTTATCGATGTATTATATGTAATATCGCTTCCACTATTCCAGAGTGCCAATCTTCCGTTTGAACCGTTTCCTGTAATAATATTGCCTGTGGGCCAACTGGTGCGCAATGCACCGTTTAAATAAATACCATTGACGTGAAGTCTGCCCCATCTAGTAGAACTTGTGCCAAGATTATAGAATCCGTTAGTTCTTGGAACAAGATCGTCACTGAATGCAACATCACCGCCGTAACTGCTACCGTTGTTGTATATATAACTTCTGACATCTAGAGTTGTAAATGCTCCCGTTGATGGGGTTGTTGAACCAATTGCACTGGGAGAAGCCCAGTTGATTCGAGCATTGTTAAATGTTCCGGTAGTGATTTTTGAAGCATCCAGATTTGGGATTCGACCAACAGCCAAAGTACCGGAAACGATTTTCGAAGCGTCCAAACCTGGGATTCGGGCAGCACTAATTGTTCCGGTTGTGATATTATCAGCGTTTAATGCACTTGCCGAAGTTAAATATCCAGCTAATCTATGGTCACCCCAGCTGTAGGCGGCATCCCAGTTTGTGCGTTCAGTTCCTGTGGTAACGAGTCCTGAGCCAGAATTTGTGATGCTCGCAGCAGGAGCAGCGATGTAAACCGGGTCAGTTTCAGTTTTGAGAAAACCTTCACCTGCAAGTTCAGTTTTGGTTACGAAATCGGATGCGACGAAACCGCTAAGGTCTCCTGCACTAATCGCATAAGGCGCGGACGTGATTCGAATTCTGGGCGTCATTTCGTTGTCAGTATCAACTTTAATGCCCAAATACCAATTGTCGCTTGCGAAAACACTCGCGGGAATACCGTTAGTATTAACAGAGGTTCCCGGCATAACGCCGTCACCGATGATGACTGTGTACGAACCTTCAGAAAGCACTGTAACGTCATGCTCTTCCTCGAAAAGAGCACTTCCACCAGTTGAAGCGTTATTGATTGTGACTTTGATGCTGTGAGCACCAACAGCAGGTTCACCAGCAATATCAAACAACTGCCCATGAAGCGTCAACGTGTTTTTACTGGATGCCTGCGCCATTGCAGACGAAGCAAAAAAACATAAAACAACAAAAACCACAAAAAACCTGATACTTTTTTCCAACAACTTTTCCATCAGACACCTCCTCATTACAAACAATTTTCAATAAAACTACAATTTTGACAAAATCTTCTGTAACTATTTAGCACAATCGTCAAAAGAAGTTCAAGAAAAATGTAAAAAATTTTTACAAGTCATTAATATAACATAACATTTACATGACATTAAACCTATACATAACAAACTATAAATTTACTCTCATTTTTTCCATAATTTCATTTATGACAATATCAATGCCACAACACTATCGCATGACATGTGTTGTATTGTTGTGTTAAAGTCAAAAACACTTGTGTTTGTTTATGAATGATGAGATTTAGAATGTTTTTCAAACCCGAAACTGACACTTAGTATTGTGCAAGTAAAACCAATCCCAACGAACACCTGGCAAGCGTAAATGTTATGATTTACTAATAAATAGGGTGTGGAGTATCGTCAAGACGTTGCTTGAGCTAGGCAATTGTGAAATCAACAATAACCATGACGGTTTTGTTATCACATGCACCTGTTCAGAGTGATTTAATTAATTCTGGCTTGCGAACTATTTTGCAGATTTTAGCATTGTTAATAACATTTTAAACCTTCCCAAGCTTTTGACAGCATGAGGAATATCTGCAGGCATAAGAATAACTTCACCTGCAACAACATCATAAGGTTTTCTATCGATGCTTATCTCAGCTTTCCCGTCTAAAACTTGCACTAATGCATTAAATGGTGCTTTATGTTCACTTAATCCTTGTCCTTCATCGAAAGCAAAGAGTGTTATCGTTCCTGAATCGTTTTGCACCAATGTCTTGCTTACAATCGAATCATTAGCATACTCAATAGATTCTTTAAGATTTATCGTTTCTGATGTCGGCAATTGAAAACTACTCATAATCATCTCCTTAAGTATTAGAAAAGATATTCTGCATATTGCTTAAAGTTTTATCGATCTCAGTTTAGCTGCTTTTCTTGCATGAGGTCTCCTTTTATCGAAATCTGCACAGTTTTAAGTGGTAGGTTGATTCCAGAATTTTTTACAGCTTCTATCGCAATCATTATCAGACCAGAACAGCATGGAACTTCCATGTGTAAAACTGTAATGCTATTCAGCTCAGAATTCTTGATTATTTGCGAAATTTTCTCAATATATGCAGAGTTATCATCAAATTTTGGACATCCAATTGCAATTGCAGTTGTATTGTCTTTCATGTAATCCTGGTGAAAATTAGGATATGCAAAAGGCAGACAGTCTGCTACCAAGAGCAAGTTTGCATTTTTGAAATAAGGAGCAGATGGATGCACCAAATTGAGTTGAACGGGCCATTGTTTGAGTTCAGAATTAATCCTTACAGCATTTGAAGTTGATTCTAAGTCACTACGCTCGAAATGCATCATTTTTGAACCTGGACAACCACATGATATATCTTGAGTATTTTCACCTTTTGCAATTTGATTTTCACGTTCTGCAGTAGAAATTTTTATAACATCATCTTCAAGTTCATCTGCATGTTCTTCCATGTGTTTAAGATGTTCGTTGAGCATTTCAGGAGCAACTTCCTTAATTCGCTCTATTGTCGCTGCTTCATCATATTGCTCGACTACTCTTTCTTCAATAGTTAATGCACCCAAAGGACAATTTCCTATACATGCTCCAAGTCCATCACAGTAAAATTCTTTGACAATCCTGGCTTTTTTTCCGTTTGGAGTATCTACAAGCTGTAAAGCCTGCTCAGGGCATGAAATCAGACAATCACCACAACCATTACACAGGTCTTCGTCTATCACGATAATTTTCCTGTTAACTTTATTCATGCTAAATTCCTTTCTCTTTGTTAGGTTTATTGATAAAACCTTTCTTTAATTCACTGATAAGATTGCTATTACTGTCAATTATTGTAGATAATTGTGTAGTAGTAAAATAATCCTTAATTTGCTGTCTCATTTTGCTAAAAAAGTCTCGAAATAAGCAGCTTGGAAGTCTGCAAATCTGATTTGAAAATAAGCATGGATGAATTGGGAGTTCACCGTCAATTACTTCGTAAATTTCATAAAGATTTATATCATCGCGCGGTTTTCCGAGTCTAAATCCACCTTTTGGACCTCGAACCGATTCTACGAAACCTGCTTTGTTAAGCCTTTGCAGCACTTTTGATAAATGGTCAACTGATATGTTCAAAGTTCGGGCAATTTCTTTGTTTGACCTTACTTTGTCTGGCTCAATTGCGAGCACTATCACGGAGTGAATAGCGATAGATGCTGCATCTGATAATTTAATAAAATTGCTCATGAGAATCCCGTAATAAGTATATAGGTACCAGTATACTTAATAAATACAACATGTCAATACCATAATTACTTTTTTTAAAATTTCTTTCAGATTAAAACCATCAATGTATTCCATAATTATGTAATATAACCCAGTATCGAAGCCAACATCATATATTCGGACGATATTTGGGTGATTGAGCTTCGCAGCTTGTTGTGCTTCACGAAAAAATCTAGAAACGAACGTATCATCCCGTTGTATTAAAGTGTTGTTAATGATTTTGACTGCGACGTCAATATTCAGCTTGCGATGATGGGCTTTATACACTGAACCCATCGCGCGCTGTCCAACAAGGTTAATTAATTGACATCCTCCGACAACTTCCCCGATGTAATCAGTCATATCCAACCTCCAAAGACACTCAATATATTACTAATCGTTGCTTCGATCTCGATTTTACACTTGAAATCGATTTTTACATTTTATGCATGTGTGTATTCCAGGATGAGTTGAAGAAACAGGATGACCACAAAACGGACAACTGCAAAATAAATAACTGAAACAATAAGAATAATAAAAAACATTGATGCTGATTTAACTCAAACAAAAGCAACTGCAGAAAACATAATAATTACATGTATTTCACCATAATATTTGTCATCTGTAAATCTAACACATTACAGATAAATCTAACGTAATTGCGAATATATCAGATTTTAAACAACTATTTAGAATAATTCCAATTTAGCAATAAAGTTATTGTTACTAATTAAACTCGGAAGATGACCAAGCTAACGATCGGAGTGATTGTACGGTCTCGGTCATGATTTGCGGATAAATCGAAGGTCTATCATAGAATCATATTAATTATTAATTTTATATAAACATTTTCAATGAAATTTCACTTAATTAATATATAGTATTAGTATTGATTGATGCTAATATGTTTAGGAGAAGATGATGAGTAAATATTGCGGAATAGCTGTGTTTTTCTTGTTTATAGCAGCAACGATAGGATGCGACGCTAAAGTTACCGGCCTTTCGCTGCACCCAGAGAGCCACGATTTTGGCACAGTCAACCTCGGAGACAAGCAGTTAATGCATTTTCGGGTAAAAAACCTGTCAAATAATACGTTCACAATCACCGGCATCCAAATTATGGGCGTCAGCGTGAGCAATTTCAGAATCACCTCTGGCTACGCTGTCCCGAAATACCTGCAATCGCAGGGATTCATCATAATCAGCATCGAGTATATGCCGTTAAATGCAGGGCTGCACGTCGCATTCATCCAAATCTCACATACTGGTCCAAAGCGAAGTGAACGAATAAACCTTTTAGGCACAGGTTTTCCAGTCGCTAGGATGAATATAAGTACTGTAAACATTGACTTCGGCGTGGTTTATGTAACGCGTTCTGGAGTCGAGGAAATTGTTCTGGAAAACGTCGGCACAGACATGCTAATCATATCCTCGCTTAACTTCGAAAACCCGACAATCACTGAATTTACCGTCAAATCAGGCGGAACCATTCCGATTATGATAAATCAAGGTGAATCTCATACGATAGAAGTTGAAATGACACCCCCAAATGATGCAAATTACAACAATGTCCTGCTGATTTCGCACAATGCTGTCGATAAAATATCTCCTGTACGCGTGATTCTTCAAGGCGAAGGTGTAACTTATGCACCAGAAATGGATTTAAATCAGACATCTCCCTGGGACTTCGGCATAGTCGCTACAACGTTACCAGGTATATTTAGATTGGAAATTTCAAGCGTTGGAAACGATGATTTAACATTGACAAGTTTTTTGCTCCAAACAGGAACTACCTTTTCGTTTGAAGGACTAATTGACAGCAACGGCAATGATTTGAATCTTCCGCAGGTCGTAGCAATTGGCGACACGGTTTATGCAAAAATTGGATTCACACCAACAGCAAACACGACTTACAACGACACTCTTACAATTATTCACGATGCAATCAACCACAACATACCGCTTGTCTTCGAATTAGAAGGTGAAGGACATGTACCGATTGTCAGAACCTTCAATTACACTGGAAGCATCGAAAACTGGACTGTCCCTGCAGGTGTGTCATCAATTCGCATTGAAGCTTGGGGTGGACAAGGCGGTGGTCACTCTGGTGGAAAAGGTGCTCGTGTTCGAGGAGATTTCACAGTTACACCCGGTGAAACTCTTAAGATAATTGCTGCGGAAAATGGATATGTTACTGCCCAAGGTCCAAATTATGGTGCTGGCGGTGGCGGTGGTTCTTTCGTTTATCGTAATGCAACTGATAGTTTTCCTTTGATTGCTGCTGGTGGCGGTGGAGGCCAAGCACAGAACAATCCTGGTGCTGATGCTTCAGGAACACAAACTCCAACAGCAGGAAGTGGAACTGGTTCAGGAACTGGCGGTACAGGAGGCAACGGCGGAGATGGTGGCAGGGATGTTGCCAATTACTCAACAGGTGGCGGTGGTTGCGGCTGGTTGACAGACGGCAAGGATGGAATTTACATTAGAAATCCAGAAGGTAAAGGAGGGAAATGTCCAAAAAACGGAGCAGCTGGAGGTATCTTTACACACAACAGTGCCAGTTTCTGTGTAGGCAAGGCTGGTGATGGCGGTTTCGGCGGTGGCGGTGGTATGTCCGACAATTCTGGTGCTGGCGGTGGCGGCGGAGGATGGAACGGTGGCGGCGGTGGTAATAATTACACTGGCACTTGGGGTACTGGTGGCGGCGCAGGTTCCTACAATGGTGGCTCAAACCAGTCTAATTCATCCGGTGTCAACACAACTCATGGTAAAGTTATTATCACATATTAAGATTTGTCAACAAGGTTCTTAACTTCAGTTTACTGGTATTGGATACAGCGATTTTGTGTCTAAACAATGGAAGGTATTGAAAGCTTCTGCTGACACAAGAATAGGGAAAATAAATTAAAATCAAAAATTAATCACTTAACCCATATTTAATCCTGTTTGGATTGAGCCAACAATTTGTAAAGATATTGTTCTTATGTTATTTGATATAATCGCTAGAGAATCTGAACTTTTAAGTTAAATCGGACTTAGAATTTTGATATTTACTCATGTTGTAGGAGGATTTATGAAACGTTCCTCGATTTTAACGATTATGTTTGTTTTCGCAGTATCATTCATGGTTTTGGGCTGTTCTTCGGAGTCGAAAACTCTGAAGCTTACGCCTAGCAAGCTTGATTTTGGCACGGTAAACATCGGTGACACATTCACAATCGACGTTGTACTCAAAAACAAGTACGGTAAAGACATTCTCATTTCGAACATCACGATATCCGGGTCGAATAATTACGCAATCACTGCAGGTGGCACACTACCTATCAATCTCTACAACAATGCTGAACACACACTGTCGATAATGTTAACACCGATAACTGCCGGTCCAATTATCGGATTGTTGTCAATTATTCACGACGCATCAACCAAGGTGAAAGAAGCAGATTTAGTAGGTGTTGGTCTTGCGGTTCCGAGAATTATGCTATCTGACACAGCATTTGACTTCGCTAAAAAGCTTATAAATCGCACTCACAACCATGACCTTGAAATAGAAAACACCGGTACCGCTGATCTAAATATCAGCAATCTGTCGTTTGTTGGAGCAGGGGCAACGGTTTACAGCATTTCCGCAGGTGGACCCACACCAATTAACATCTCACCTGGAACGACAAAAACGCTAACAATTGCGTTTGAACCGCTTGTCGTCGGCAACTTTGCTGCGAACCTTGAAATCTATCACAACGCAGTAAATGAAGCTTCTCCGATGGTTTATTCGGTTACAGGTGAAGCAATCGATCTGGATCCGCAGATTACGTTGAGCCAGACTTCTCCGTGGGATTTCGGCACTGTTGCCACAACAAAACCTTCAACCCAGATATGTGAAATTGAAAACACTGGTATCGACCCGTTAACTGTAACTTCAGCGACATTGACAACCGGTACAGAATTTAGTGTTGATTCACTAAAAGATTCCAATGGCAATGTCATCAGTTTCCCGCAGGTTATTGCTGTTGGTGCAAAAATCATGTTGGCGATAAAATTCGCTCCAACTGCAAACACACCTTACAACGATACATTAACGTTTGTCCACGACGGTACGAACGAAGTAACGCCATGGGATATTTCCCTCACCGGTGAAGGTCGAGCTGAAATTTCAAAAACATTCACATACACTGGTTCAGCACAGCAATGGACAGTTCCCGCAGGTGTTACAAGCATCGTGGTAGAGTGTTTTGGTGCAGAGGGTAAAGGAACTGGTCCTGGAATAGGTGGCAAAGGCGGTATGGCAAAAGCAACAGTTCCCGTAACACCGAGTTCAACTGTTTATGTTTATGTAGGAGGAAAAAGTTTAAGCGCAACTGGAGGTTGGAACGGTGGTGGCACTGCTCACGTTACCATCGGTGGTGGTGGTGGTGGTGCTTCTGATATAAGAATTGGTGGTAATACATTTGCTGACAGAAAAGTAGTTAGTGGCGGTGGCGGCGGTGCGGGTGCTAAAGTTGGTTATACACCAATCGGTGGTGTTGGTGGTGGTTTAATAGGTGGAAATGGAAATGGTTCCGCTCAAGGTGGTACACAAACTGCTGGTGGAGCAGCTGGTGGCGGAAATGGTGCAACTGCTGGTGTATTAGGCATTGGTGGCAATGGAAGGAGTAATGTAGGTTCCAGCAGCGGTGGTGGCGGCGGATTGTACGGTGGTGGTGGTAGCGGTGCCACTTACGGTGGCGGTGGTGGTGGTTCTAGTTATTATGATGCAGCTGGCAATACTGACAAATCTACACAATCCGGTGTTCGTTCTGGCAATGGTGAAGTTAGCTTCAAATACTAGACTGCAAAGACGCTACTAAAAGACAAATTCACAAGCAAAACAAAACAGGAGTGAAAGCTTCGGTCTTTTATATTTTGAAGAGCTTACAAGTAGGTGTTGAAGAAATCGGTTAAAAGTGAATCTGAAACAAATACTCTGGTTCGGGCACATCTGAAATTTAACCATAAAACACAGTAAGATTATCAGTGGTTCAGAATAAAGCATTGAAGATTAATTACTATTTCCACTTGTATCGTGCTGAGAACCTATTAGAGGTTCCGATGCGGTGAAGTCCGTTGTTACTCAGTAGGTTAAAAGATCCAGGACACCTTGTTCGCTGACGTTGTTTTCATCATCGTCTTCTTCACTATCAAGCTTACCTGTTGC
>JAIOTL010000094.1 GCA_021106775.1 Planctomycetota bacterium
TGTTAAACGTCATTTCATCTTTGAAAAGGTTCGAGATGCTTGAGACTTCACGTCCTGTGTTGGGCAAAGGCGGGAAAATGTTGCTGAAAATCGCTCTTTCGCTGCGTCTGCCAAGTGCAGAAATCTTCTTATTCAGCTTTTCAAACTCATCTGGGAAAATCGGATTGCCGAATGCAACAAAATCCGTCTTAGCTTTGGAATTCGCACTACTTTTCTGGCTCATCATGAGCATAACCGTTGCCGATTGTATGTAACTTATCGAATTCACTCGAGTTATCAGGTACGGAATCGATGCCCATGTATGTTTTATCTCCTGTGGTAGAACAGAGATTGAAAGTGTTTCAAAAGGCAGATAATGCAGGATGCCCGATGGTGCAATTATTAATTCTGTGTTGATACTCAGTTTTCGCTTAACTTCTCCGAGAAGCATTTCTCCAAGGGTGGATGCGGATTTATAAAACTCATTCAGCGTAATTGATGCCCCTGAGATTATCAGGTCTCTGTGATAATTAACCTTTGGAATTATTGCCTGAATTGCTGGTAAAACATGGATTTTATACTCGGAATCAGTAATTTCGAAAAGATACGACGAATTTTCACCAAGGAAATATGACAGAAAGACAGCATTCTTTGATAAGTTCTTTCTAACATCAGAAACGATGGCAATTTTTGGCGCGACAAGCGATGAGAATTGTGGCGAAGTTGTCAGTATCTTGTTGCGAATCGTCTGATAATCCTGAGTCAATTGATTTATCTTGTTTTTCAATGCTGAAATTAGTTTTTCATCGGGCAAAGCTTGCGCCTGCTCGCTCTGAAGCGTTTTATTGCATGATGCCAGAGTTTCGATAATCCGCAATTCTTCCTGCTTGAGTTTTTCATCGACATTTAAATTGATTCCCGTGCGAACTTCGGACAATTTATCCACGAATGCGCGTGCTTTCCCTGATTCCGCCCAGTAAAACGCTTTTTCATATTTTTTTAGTTTGTATGCTGTTTCCACGAGTTTTTCGAAAAGTATCCTGTTTTTCGAGTTCAAAAGTGCCTTGTTATCGCGGTCGAGAATCTCGGTGCGAATATGGTCTGCGGTCTCAGCAGCCTTGGTGTAAAGTTGATACGCCTTCTCAAGATGTTCCAATGCTTCCTCAGTAAGTGCATATTCGATTAAAACCTGATGCATTAGAAACGGGTCGTTGAATTTATTTACTGCGGTGTTGAATGCTTTGTATAGAATGTCCGCAGCATCTTTGGCGTTGCCTGATAGTCGTAAATATTTTCCAAAATCGACTGTAAGCTGAAGATTGTACGAAGGATGCGTTTTCCCCAGAAAAACCAGTGCGTTTTTGCAATATGCAACAGCTTTGTCATTCAGGTTGAAAATTGAGTATAATTTTGCGATGAAATCGAAGACCTGCGTCTTAATTTTCGGTATTTGCAGCTTCGTGCTGTCCGGCTCGATGCTCATCAGAATTTCAAGCGCGATTTTTAAGGAAGTATTAGTTTTCTTGCTCACAAGCACTTTTACCCGTCTGAGCTGCGTGATTATGACATCGGGCATATTCGCGATTCTCTCGGCAATTTTAAGTGCTTTGTCGAAATTAAGCAAGGCAGCATCGAGGTTTCCGATAATGAGAAAAATATCACCGAGTGCGATTATCGATTTCATCTCTTCTTTAATGCAATGTCCCTGCGCGGAAATTGAAATTGAATCGGTCAACGCATCAAGCGCAAGTCCGTATTGTCCCTTGAATTTGTATATTTCCGCTTTAAAACGTTTCAGTCTTGCCTGCAGCCCCATATCGATTTGCCCATTTAGGAGTTTTTCTGCGCCGGCAAGTGATTTCTCTGCTTTAATTGAGTTTCCGAGCGTTAAATAACTATTTCCAGCAATAAGCAGAAATTGTGCTTTAATCGAATGATAACCCGCCAATTTCGTAAAAAACTTGTTGTAACCCTCAACGGTATTGATGCTAAGCTCGATAAGACCCTGATTAAGATAACTTTCGCAAAAAACTATGCCGCATTCCCCGATTCCCCGTATATAAATCATTTCCTGAGTATTCTTGTCCTTTTGCGAGAACAATTCGTAAGCCTGCTTCGATAATTCGATGGCTTTTTCGAATTTATATGAGTTTGCATATGTGAGTGCTTGTTGCAGCTTGACCTCGCCAAGCTGAATCTGCCTCGTCTTCCATAATTCATAATTTTTGAGCTTTTGTGCTCTGGCGTCAGCGTCAATTAAATCGTTCGTTTTATCAAGAGATTTCTGATTGGATGCAATTCTACCGAGTTTCTGATCAAGCAGGAGATTGGTTCGCTCTATTTCGTACATTAAATCAGCACGTTCTGTCGATTTTGCGAGGAAAACAGCCTTTGCTTTGGCAATCAATGCCTCAGCCTCGCTGAAAATCCCCTTTGAAATCAAAAGCCTTGCCTTGCCTATGTCCAGAAAAGCCTGATATCTCTTGTTTGATTTAAGGTTATGCTTTTCAACTTCGGACAAAAGTCTGGCGGATTCTGGCTCATCACCCAGTTCACGCTTGATTTCCGCAAGCTGAAGCATCGCATATATTTTTTGATTATCAAGTTTTGCATCAGGCAGCGATTTTATTATTTCAAGACATTCCTCAAGCATGCTCCGGGCGGTTGCGATATCGCGATTTTGATAAGATTCCCAAGCGATGTGATGATTGAGCTTCAATAATGAACGATAAAGCCTGTCGCGAGTAGCGCGCGGCAGTTTTCTATCCTTGAGCCATTCTTTTATTTCGGAGTATAGTTTTTTTAGCTCGACAATTTTCTTTTCACCTTGATGGTTGACTATTTTGTCATATTTGGTCTTAAATTCAGGTTCGAACTCGGTTCTATTAACAAATTCAGGTCTAAGAGCAAGTGAAGCCTTTGAAAACAGGAGCAGACTGCTAAAAATAATGACAATAAAAAAATATCTCCTCATTCCAAAACCTCATTTTCAGTATTTATTTATTGTCTAATTAAACACATTGCTTGACAATAAATACCTAGTTAAATTATTAATAAATCAAGATTTTAACATAAATCCCAAAAATTGCCACATTTGCAACAAAAAAAAGGACACAACCGCGCCCTTTGAATATTATGCTAATTTCGATTATTTTTTCTTCTCAATATGTAACGTATGCTTTTTGTCAAACGGGCAATATTTCTTGAGTTCCAACTTTGTCTGCTGACCTTTCACCTTCTTGGAAACTCTATAATTCCTGCGTTTACACTCGGTGCACTCCAGAAAAACATAGTCTCTTGCATCTTTTGCCATTTCTATCTCCGCTTATCTCGGTATTTTTCAGAAAACAAGAAGTTATCAAAATGGACTTAATATGCAAACACAAAATCGAGAAATGACTGAAAAAATCAACGATATTTGTAAAAACCCTCGCCCGATTTCTTCCCAAACTTGTTCTGGGCGACAAAATCTAGCATAGACTGAGGTGTTTTGAACTGGTCAATAGGAATTTTCTCGTGAATTGATTCTGAGACGTGGACAGCGACGTCCAGCCCGATTCTATCGAGAAGCTCAAACGGTCCCATGGGGTGATTCGCACCGAGTTTCATGCCTCTGTCGATGTCCTCAATTGTTGCCAGCCCATCTTCCCAGGCGCGGACAGCACCGAGAAGGTATTGCATCAGAATATAATTTACGACAAAACCGGGTTTATCACCGCAGGTTATGTATTCTTTATCAATTCTTTTCACGAAGTCTTTTGCAGCTTCGTAAATTTCATCCTCAAGCTGGTCGTGCTTAATTATTTCGACAAGTTTCATGTGTGTTACCGGATTGAAAAAGTGCAATCCCACAAATCTGTTTGTACGTTTTGTTGCTGATGCCATTTCGAGTATAGAAAGCGATGAGGTGTTCGATGCGAAAACGGTTTCAGGCTTGCAGATTGCATCAAGATTCGCGAAGATTTTTTTCTTCAAAGCCATGACTTCGACTGCAGCCTCAATAATAAGATCGCAATCAGCCAAATCTTCAGGTTTTAACGTAAATTTTATCCGTTGTTTCGCGGCATCAGCTTCTTCCTGCTGAACCGTTTTCTCTCTGCGAACCGCCAACTTCAGGAACCTATCAATTGTTTTATCGCAACTATCGAGAAATTCCTGCTTAATATCCTGACCAATAACTTCAAATCCACCAAGCGCACAAACCTGAATAAGACCTGCTCCCATAGTACCTGCGCCGATTACGCCAACTTTATTTATTTTCATTATCGCTCCCATCTTCTTTAATTTTTAGTCTTTGCAGAAAATATATACAATTTTACTATCTGTTTATAAGAGTTTTAATTTTCGCATCAATAATATTTTTGTGAGAAGAATAATGCGAAAAATTTCGTAAATAC
>JAIOTL010000385.1 GCA_021106775.1 Planctomycetota bacterium
ATATATTTATGGTCTTCAGAAATTCTTGCAACTATAAAGTTCGCATTCGGGACAGAATACTCAACAATCTGCTTTCCAGTTTCATAATCCCAAAGCGCAACAGCCTTTCTTGAGCATGATAAAATCTTTGTGCAATCTTTTGTGAAATCGACACTGACAGCCCGTTCTTGTTGATTTTTCAGTTTCCAGTCGATGTGTTTAATGAGTTTGCCGTTATCAGAATTGTAAATTCTAATCACACCATTGAAATCGCTTGGACCACAACCTCTCAAATACGGCGGGTAATCACGTTCACTCGGTTTGGGAACACTGCCAATACCGATAAGTTTTTTCCCGTCAGGAGAATACTTGCTTCCTCCCATATTTTTGAAAACTTTTTCTATTACATTGGATTCCAAGTTAAGAAGCATTTGCCGACCACTATTATCATTAAATAAACCGTACTTCCAATCTGGTGATAATCTAAGCTTGCCCTCCTTATGGTTGTCGTAACCTATATAATCCACCGGTCTCGCTAACATATTGTTAATAATGTTGGTTTTGCGGTAATCGTCCGGATACTTTTTCAGAAACTCGATACCTGCTGAATAATGTCCTCCAAGAGCCTCATAATAGGCTTTGTCAACCTCAGATACTTTGAAAGGTTCAATTTTAGCACCACTGCTGGGTTTAATCACGACTCCGTCTTTCTTGTTCGGTTTTGTCTGAGTTTCCTGGGCTGAGATGAAAGAGAAAAGGATAAACAAAAATAGGTAAACCAAAACCAACTTGCACTTTTCCATCATATCCTCCAAAATTAACGAAAGCGTAAGTGTAACAATATTCACAGTTATAACGTACGATAAAGTGCTGCATCGATCACCTTACGCACTTTTCATGCAACATCTTATTTTAACTTCTTTGTTGCTAATTAGTTTGATTTTTTATAATAAGTTGATTTTGAACAACCTTCTTCTACATAATTTTGCATCCATAAATTATCTACGTCGAATTATACTTTTAACAATTACTATGAAAAATATAATAAAGACAAACCAGAATGTGCTTGTAGTACTGTTTTCAGCATCAGGATTAAATACACAACCACCGCTGGATTTAGATTTTGTTGTGAATTTCCAAACCCGTGACCATTCACCCCAACCAGCAATATTTTTCGCTCTAACGCGCCAGTAGAACATAGTTTTATATTCTAAATCAGAGACTTCCGAACTTGAATTCGAAATATTATCGTTGTCAAAGATTGTTATTGCAAAGGTTGCAGAATCTGATACCTGCAATTGATAAGTTATTGGAGTGGTACCAGTTGCAGATTTCCAATGTAAAACTATATTTTTCGGTTGTTTAGTTGAATTATCAATTGGGCTTGATAATAAAACCTTGCCAGGAGGAGTAACTGTAGTGAATTGCCATGTTGAAGACCAGGAACTCCAGCCTGCAATGTTGTTTGCACGAACTCGCCAATAGTATTTTGTGTTGTATAATAAACCTGAAACCTGCTGGGAAGTGCTTGAAATATTACCGTTGTCAAAAATATTCGAACTAAATCCTCTATTTGTCGAAACCTGCAAATGATAAGTTAATGGCGTTGTACCCACAGATGGTTGCTGCCACTGAAAAGATATTGTTGTTGGTTGTTCTATTGAGTTATTTGTTGGAATGCTTAATATTACTTGTCCAGATGGTACTACGGTTGAAAATTGCCATATTGATGACCACGAACCGACTGCTCCATTATCTGCTCTGACTCTCCAATAGTACTTCGAGCCATAAATTAACCCTGAAACTTGTTGAGATGTGCTTGAAATAGTGTTGTTATCGAAGAAAGTGGAAGTAAATCCTGCATTAATAGAAACCTGCAACTGATAAGTAAATGGAGTTGTTCCCACGGATGGTTGTTGCCATGTGAATGATATCGCTGATAATTGAGCGGTAGCGTTGTTAGATGGACTGCTTAAAATGATTTGTCCTGGTGTTATAATTGTTGTGAATTGCCATATTGATGACCATAAACCCCAGCCAGCAGTGTTATTAGCTCGAACTCGCCAAAAATATGTTGTGTCAAATGATAATCCAGAAACAACTTGAGAAGTAGTGGCAATATTGTTTGTGTCATAGTAAGTCGTTGAAAAACTGTTGTTTGTTGAAACCTGCAATTGATACGTAAACGGAAGCGTGCCCGTTGCTGGTTGCTGCCATTGAAATGTTATCGATGTTGCTTGACCAGTTGCATTGCTTGATGGGCTAGTAAGGATAACCTGCCCGGGTGTAATTATTGTTGTGAATTGCCAAACAGATGAGTAAATTCCCCAGCCAGCAGCGTTATTTGCTCTAATCCGCCAATAATAGGTTGTGCTGTAAGAAAATACTGAAAGTTGAATAGACGTGGTTGCGATATTATTATTATCGTAAACCGTCGTTGAAAATCCACTGTTTGTTGAAACCTGCAGATGATAATTAAATGGTGATGTGCCCGTTGAAGGTTGCTGCCATTGCAAAGTTATTGTCAACGGTTGTGCTGTTGCGTTGTTGGAAGGACTAGATAAAGTTACTTGCCCAGGTGGAATAATAGTCTCAAGATTCCAAATCACTGACCAAGCACCCCAGGCAAGAAAATTTGCAGCTCTAACCCGCCAATAATATGTTGTGCTGTAAGAAAAACCTGAAAGTTGAATTGAAGTACTTGCGATATTATTATTATCGTAAAGTGTCGATGAAAATCCATTATTTGTAGATACCTGTAATTGATACTTTGTTGGTGAACCCAATGGTTGTTGCCATTGAAAAGTGATTGTCGTTGGCTGAGCAGTTGCATTGTTTGGTGGACTTGTCAAAGAAACTTGTGCAGGTCCTGGTGTATCTAACTTCAATTTTCCGTAGCCGAATGTGTTATCTTTGCCATTCGTCCCACAATCAACTGCTTTTCCTTCCAAATAACTTCGAACTTGGGCATTTGTGTTAGAAGGTGCTGATGACCAATAAACTGCTGCTGCTCCAGCAACATGTGGACAAGAGCCAGAAGTTCCGAAAAAATTTCCCGAACCATATTGCTCGCTAGTTCCATCAGGTCCGCAAATATCTGGTTTTGTTCTTGCATCCATTGTTGGTCCGCGAGAACTGAAAGATTCAATTGGCACAGTTGAATTATTCCAATATCCTTCGTAAATCGCACCCACAGTAAAAGCACCGGTTGCAGTTCCTGGGTCACCGATTGAGTGTGAAGGGCTTGCATATTCCAAACCATTATCTTTGCTGCAATATAGACGAAACTGAGAACTACCATTGGCACTATGTTTTCCAATAGTAACATGAAAAGTTCCAGTTGATGTTGCTGTATAACTGATTGTTTCAACTGGTCGCTGTGTTCCAGTTTGCCTATTTTCACTCGAATCAACTTGATTCATCGAGGAATTAAATAAATATAAATCATAATCTTGGTTAGAATTACTCAGACTTGTATCCCATGTTAGATAAAAGTTATAAGTTTCACCATTTGTTAGAGATATGCTATTTGTTTCATCAGCACCTGAAAAATTATGCCAATTATCGGTGTCTGTGTCGCTCCATGTTCCAGTCCAATGCGTATCTCTACCATCATTTCCAGCTGAGTTTACCCACAATATACCGTTTGAGTTAGCATCATTCGCCGTGTTACAAGCATATCCTAATCCATCACCGAAAAAATAACCTGGTACAGACAAAGACATTGATACAACCTTAATTCCATTAGTTATGCAGTAATCCTTTGCATCTTCGATATCTGTTGTATTTTTTGCAATAATTAAATAGTAAGTTGCAGATGGTGCAAAATCGTAAACTATTGCAGCGCATTCTGTTCCGTGGTCACCTGAACCAGGAAATCCACTGCCCGTGAAATCTCTTGAAGTATAAGAACTTGTGAAATCGCCTGAAGTTACTAAACTCGAAATATGCTCAAAACCATGGTCAATTATCGCAATTTTTATTCCGCTACCGCTAAAACCTGCAGAGTGCCAGGATGGGCCATCAACTTTCGCAAATCCTTCAGATGTGGTTGAATCTGCAACAGTTATGTAAACTTGACGAATTTGCTGAATATTCGGAAACTCCTTGAGAAGTTCATTAAAATTATAAATTGGGATATAACCTGTAATCCATTTTTTGCCAATACGTCCATGTTGAATTTCGAATCTTTCAAGAACTTCAGAAGTTACATAGCTTTCGATTTTCTCTGTAAAATCAATAACAACTTGAACTTTAAAATCTATCGTTTTAATGCCTTTTGAATTAGCATAATCTGAAAATTCTATAGGATTAGTAGCATCAGCGAAATATTTATCCATTAAGAATGGTAGCGGATATTTTATTTTTTCATCATACTTAAATTTAATAGATTCTGAAGTTTTAAAATCCAGTTTTTCAGCATTTTTCTCATCAGATATAGTTATATTCTGAAAACATATCGTAAGTATGACCAAAACTACAACAAGAACTCGAATAATTTTCATTTAATCTCCAACTCAACAGTATGCTGAAAAATTACAAAATCCAATTTATTTTTAATAACCATTATTGAAGTATTCATCGATGTTGACGGTGTGCGTTATATTCAAGCAATTCATAGCTTTTTAACAATACTTGATTCTTCAATCATAATATTTCTCGATTTTACCATTTTTTAACAAAATAACAATATAATATGTTTTGCGATCTAATCTGCTTAACCTGTGTATTTATTTGATTTTTCAAATGTTGAATTCAATGATTTAGTAAACATTTACTTTATCAAATCACACCTCACACATCCTCAGATGATGTAATAACCGTCAAAATTGCATAATTAAGACATACACTGTAGATAATAGCTAATCTTTTGAATCCCTATATTTTTGGATTAGATCATTGATCTTTTTTTCAAAATCGGCATATTCGCCATATGGACAAAGGGATTTTGCTTCATCGAAAGATTTTAGTGCATCATCTTCATTGTTTAATTCTAAATAGCATTCCCCGATTCTTAAATATGCATAATACCTTGGTATAAACCGGTAAATAGGTAAATCATGTGAAATTAAGAAATAATATTTTGTTAGTCTTTTATAGTCATCAATTGCCTTTTTATAATTTTTAAATAAATAGTGGAAAGTCCTTGCACGGGCAATGTAATATACAGTATGAATAGCATTACTTACATTAATTGCTGAATTAAGGTCATCAATTGCCTTTACATCATCATTTTCATAATAATACATTCCTCTATAATAATATGCTTTATGATTAGACGGATTACACTCAATTGCCTTACCTAATAAAATGATATCATTGGGTTTGAGTCTGTCTATAATCGTGCTTGGACCATTTATAAAGGGTCTGTTTTCAATATAATCAACTATTATGCTGGAAATTTTATTTCTAATGTATTTTCTATCATTTCGTTCTAATTCAAGTGCCTTTTCTAAATCAGATAAAACAGAATTGAATTTATAAAACTCTTTTGTTTTCAACTCACAAACCGCTCGAATATAAAAGGATTTTGCATTAAACTTACTGGGTTTAATTTTCTTTACCAATTCTTTGCATAATGAATAATCTTCACGAATAAAGGCTTCATATACATTAACAAAGCTATGATTACTCACGGTTGTATTCATTGTATCATTCAAGACAAATACAAAGAATACAAGAATTGAGACTATAACTATAAGAAAAACAATTGAGATATTTTTCATCATATTACTTCCTTTAAATAGTTATTATATAATATGACTAGCTGCTTTCCTGTTTAATACACTCAATGTGAAGTAGGCAGTGACGTGCCCCCGGTATTTGTTCCAGTTGTAGAGTTAGTCATTTTATGTTTCCTATCTGATTTTTAATCAACTCTTCATACATAATTTAGTTTTCCTTATCAGACAATCCGTGAAACTCTTTTCTTTTAAGGATTCATATTTATGTTTTGAAGCCTTGACTATTCCAAAACTGAATCCGGGAAAACAATATTTTTTGTGTTTTTGTTTTTATTTGCTTGATGCAGACGAAGGAAAAAATTCCCGATACCCGCAGCACCAATCCTGAAAGAGCATCCATAATAAATCTTGCCTTCTTTGTCAGGATTGTCATAGTTAGTCCATTTCAATCCAAAATCATCTATTTTCGCTTTACTTTTAAGATAATCACCAACCTTGTTAACATAAGCTAAATATTTTCTTTCTTTCGTATAAAAAAATAAATCCACGAAAAAGTTTCCAACCGCTGCTGTACCGCAACACGCACTATGCCCCCAAAAATATCCTTTATTATTCCACGGTTGAACAGTTTGCATGATAAATTCAGCACTTTTTTTTGCTATTTCAATATATTTATCGTCTTGAGTCATATTATATGCGAATAAATAAAGATATGCTGTGCCTGCAGGACCGTGGCACCAACCGGTTTGGAATGTTTTTTCACCATCACCAGTGTAATGCCACCATTTTGTAGTTTTTCCTTCTTTGACAGCAACATTATCGAGGTAATTCAGTGCCATTAGCATGTATTTCTTGTATTTCTTAACTTTACTGACTTTGTAAAGTCGACCGAAAAAATACCCAATACCAGCGACTCCATGAGAGAAATTCGGATAAATCCTGTCCCAGCCAATATGTGAAGACCGACAAGCACTTTTTTCAGTAACAGTCGCGTTTTTGATAAGCCAGTTGCCAGCAAATTTAGCACCAGAAAGATACTTCGCATCCTTTGTGGCGTTGTACATTTCGATAAGAAAAAGCCCAATGCCTGCGCTGCCGGCAATAATATCCGTTGAATTTTTCCAATTGAAACAATCCTTGTCCTCATCTTTGCCGTTTTTAATTGCACCTTTTTCAATAACATAATTTGCACAAGATTTCGATAAGCTGAAAAACTTGTTGTATAGGTAGCTATCTCCCCTATCTTTATAAACTTCTGACATTTTAAGGAAAAACCATCCAATACCAGATGTACCCGTATAAAATCCACAACTTTCATACTTATATTTGGCTCCAGACCTTGTTTCATCTTCCTCAAGCCAGTATATCCCATCATCTTTTTCTATTGCAGAATCAGCAATGTAATTCGCAGTAGCTTCAGCATAACGTAAATATTTTTCATCTTTTGTAGCATAATACATATTCAGAAAATACACTGCAATTCCTGCAGCACCACTGTATAAGTTAAAAGAATATACCTTAGTGTCAGCATATTGAGGCCAGCGAATAGTTCCTGTATCACTAACCTTTTCTGCATTATATGAAAGCCAAGAACCAGCGAATTTGGCAATATCAAAATAAGATAATTTCGATAAATCAGTATCGCGAGGAATAATCACTTTCGCAGATTTTTCAATTGGGGTTTTGTTTTGCTCCGTTTTATCTGGTTTCCTTGAGTTTTCTTTTTTTTTGGGTGTTGAATTATTGTTTGCACTCTTATCTGAAGTTTTTTGTGCTTTATCCAAATCATTAACCACTGCCCATTTCACTTGCATCTCTTTCACAGGATTTTTCTCGAATTTAAAATCCGTTTGTAAATGCAGCAGAATTTTGTTGCCGTAATGTTCGACCATATATGATTCAATATCATATTGAACAGATTTTCCTACTCGTTGAAATTCAAGTAGCATAACATCTTCTATATCACCGAATTTGTCTGGAATTTCAGTAGTAATACTGAACTTTCTATTCATCGATTTACCTTCACCTTGAATTTTCGAGTGAAAGATAGCTATGAGGTTGTAACTAATCCGAGAGTCTATAACTTTAGCAGTAATTTCCAAGCCGTAATCTTTATGTGTGATTTTCGTATCAAAAGTCTTTGCATTAACTTGCTTAACAGGTTGGTATTTTGGGTCGCCAAATAAAATTCTCGAACAAGCACCTTTAAGCATAATTCCTTCTAAATCTCTTCTATCCTTTGTGTTTCCTTCAACATAGTTTTTGGGATAATAATCTTTCTTCAATGAAGCCGTAACAATATCATCATAAGTATGCTTCAAAACTTCTCCGAGAGAACATCCGTTCAAAAATAAATACTCAAACTCTTGCCCTGCTGTGATTCCATGATCGGGATCTACTGCTGCGATATATGCTGTTACACCAGTTTTCAGTAATTGCAAACAAAAACTATCTTCCGGCTTAATTGTTCGCGATTTAACAGTTTTGCTGCGAAGTGAAGGATCAAAACTTTTAAGAGTTACGCCTGTGTAACAAGCACCAGAAAAATGAACTGCTGGATAAAGATCAAGTTTTTTCACATCTTTCGCTTGTAAACTATCGACAATTCCTTCCGGCATTCCATGACCCCAATTTGCAATAATTCTGCAATTTTTTAGGTTCTCAAGCTTCTCTTCTGTTAATTCATCTTTTTTGTGAAACATCTTGATAGAATCATAACCTTCAATCCAAGGATCTTGCTTTTTCATGGTTAAATTCATGTTGCTGGGTCCAAAATGTGTAATTTTCTTAGGTATTTTATCTTTTTCAGCAACAGCTTTGATAATATTATCGAGAAATTTCATTGCAGCATCGGCGTTTTCTCCAGTTATGAATCCATACAAAAAATCGGTATATGGATCATCATCAAGTGTTCTGGCAATCTTAAGAATGTCATATACAAAGTTTACATCAATAATTTCTGGAGTAACAACAAAAGCAACATATTCTACGTTAGAAGTTTTGATTTTACTCGCAATTCTTGACATATCCTCTGTGCTGAATTTAACAATCGCTTCAGCATTTCTAAATTCTTTGAGCTTCAACGCAACCTTGTAAAATGGATCATTTTTCTCAACATTAGTTAGGATAAGATATTTCCCAAGTCCTGTTTTCCTCGGGTAAAATTTATTGAGATTTGTTGTATAAGATAAAATCTTACATTTTCGAGTTTCTAGAGCAGATGTAATTGAAAATATCAAAACTAATATAAACAAGACGATAGTTTTTCTTTTCATTGTATTTTCCTTATTAAGAATATTAAATATTGTACTCCTGTTTTCTGATTTCTCAATAATTATTCTGAAGTTTGAAGTAAATCTAATTCTGGATTTTATGATGAGAAACAGAATTAAATATGCATGGTCTCTTTATCCATATAGAAATTGCTAACTGATTTTTAGATTCAATCAGCAGAAATATAACATCTTGTTTTCTTGAGAAATTATCAACAAGTAGTGAATTTGCAGGTTAATATTTAATGATGACCTGACCATTGCCGGACCGGACGCCTTTGGTCGTTGATTTGTCAGTGTTCCCAGTAGCATCGTAGTAGCTTGAACCGCCGCCACCACCACTGCAGAATCCGCCACCGCCACCGTACCAACCGCCGCCACCGCCAGCACCACCTGCTCCAGCAACTCCATTAGGTGCATCTGTTGCGTCTTTGCCGTTAAGGTTTAGTTCGCCTTCTACTACTACACTTCCATTGCAGAAGATTTCTAGCTTATCCGTCCCTGTTACAGTGATTTTAACTCCCTGAGGTATATTTATTGATGTGTAATTAAACGGTGAATTACTTGTGTCCAAATTTGCATTCGATGTCGGATTGTATGCTCCATCTGCACCTGTGCCGAATGAATTTAAGCCTGTCGGAGTCAGCTCACCCGGAGTCGATGTTCCCCATTCTGCGGTTGTCGCTGCTGTGTCAGCCATCGCAGTTGTATCGAAAGTTTCAACTAATAGGACATTTCCCGTTCCTATTAATTCTGCGGTTATCGAAGAAAACACGCTGTCCGACGTGGAAACTGTTAATTCTGCAGATTTCAAGCCATGGGACATAGGAGCGAATTCTACCGTGATTTGCTGCATCCCGCCGTTCGCAGGCAGAATTCCCGGTGAACCTGAGGTTACCGTGTAATAATTTGCGTTTGCACCAGTTGTATCAATCGAATTTACGGTAATATCCCGATGAGTATTGTTTACAAGCGTAAAATCTTTAACTGAGCTTTGAAATGCATCAACAATGCCGAAATCATGTATCCTGGGCTGAAGCTCTGCGATTAACCCAAAACCCGTCAAGTCGCACCTTAACACCGCAGTGCCGACAAAACTTGTATTGATGACCAGAACTGCAGACTTTGCACCATAACCATCGGGTGTAAATTCGATTGTAATATTGCGCGGGATTTTTGGAAGTGCATCGAAAGGGGAAAAACCATCTGTAATTGTGAATTTATCAGCATCCAGCCCAGCAAAGTCTGCACTTGTGATTGAAATTATCTCAGAAGAATTGTTTTTTAATGTTATGGTTAGCGTTTCAGTTTTTTCGACAAAGCCGAAATCATAGCTTTTGGGTATTATCGTAACTCCTAGAAGCCTTGCATCACAAGCGTTAAAGATGTAAACAGCAAGTATTAGCAAACTCGCTAAAAAGATTCTATTGCACTTCATTTTGTTTCTCCCTATATGCTTTTCATCGTATATAGAACCCGAAACACCCCTATTATAACTCAATATTATTATTTTTAAATACTGTATAACATATGATATTTGAGGAATCACGATATGCTTGTGTATTATTAATGCAGTTGACCTGATTGCTTGATATTTAGTTAATTTCGATTGCTATGTCTAAAATAAAATAGAATTCAAGCTTCAATATCCTGCAAAAGGATTGAAAGTTTGAATGCTAATGTGTGGAACCTATGCAGAAAAATCCATCGAACAGCGTAATAAATTTTTGAATCTACCAATCTTTTCTCGAATAATTTTCGATTCTTTGAGAACGGCTTGGAAAACGTAAATCAGTTGGCAAATCTTGAGAACATTTTGAGAACACGAAAAAAAAGGCTCAAGGGGGTGAAACCTTGAGCCTTTGTATATTCTGGCGGAGCAAGAGGGATTCGAACCCCCAACCCTCGGTTCCGTAGACCGATGCGCTATCCAGTTACGCCATTGCTCCGCAAATTATTCAATATCAAACATCATCAACAAAACACTTGCTCGTTATCTTTCAGCAAATTGTTAAACGTCAATTTAATTTGCTAAACAAATGTCTGTCATCACTCAGCATTAAACTTCATTTTACATTTGCATAACATATGCTGAAGTTTGTGAAATTGCAGAAAAAACACACTAACAACAGAATCTTAAATTGCAAGTACATTTTACCAAGTTCGAATGCAATTTTGAAGAAGAAAGAGTTCCGTTCATGCATCATTTTCGATACAAAATAAATTCAAGTTCATTATTGAGTCCTGCGGTTAGATAAATCTTCTTCGTTTGAGATTTATAGCCGTCTGTTGATACGACAACGGTGTAAAGACCAGCAGATAATGAGCCTCGAACGTTTTTACCTGTAATATCGGTTATCCCCGGAGGTGTAAACTCCTGAAGTCCTTTGAAAATGGGTTTAACATAACCGCTGCTGCCATAAAGTTTTACACTCACATTTTTGAGCATTTTGTTCTCGGTATCCTTTACAAAAACGGTCAGAGATGCACCTTTGCTCAGAATAATATCCAGGTTCATCTCGGTTTCCTGTCCGATTTTCACGGGTGACAGAGTTTTCTTGGCGTATCCGTTAGCATGCACCGAAATTGTGTATGTACCTTCCGACAACCTGCTTATTGTGTATTTCCCATCTTTACCACCTCTGATAGGGATTAATGATGAGACTTTTTGACCTTTTGAATCGGTAATGGTGAATGTCGCGTAGGGAACGGGAGCAGCAGAGTCGTCGGTTACAAATCCAGTGATTTTTGTTTCCTGCTTCAGGAAAATTCTACCCAAATCATTTTTTGTTCCGTTGCCGCTTATGACAACGTTTTCGATTATTTTTGTAGCAAATCCTTCTGCAGAGATAGTTATTCGATATTTACCAGCAGAAACTTCAACTAGTTTAAATTCACCGGCTTCGTTTGTGGCAGTATTCCCGCAGTAAGTTCTCGCAATATCATGTACAGAATTCTGAGAATTTGAAGATGACATTGATTCAATTATTACAGCACTTCTATGCATAGGTTTGTTGTCCGCTTCAGATAAAACCATACCTGTAACAGAATTTTCCAAAATTTCGAAATCTTCCACGTGTTCGGTAACGTCGGGTACTTCGATTTCAAAACGACTTGTCAATGCACCGAATTTCATATCATAACCCTGGATAAGAACAGTATATTTACCGGGTTTGCTGAGAATAACCTTGTATTTACCTTCATCAGAAGTAGCAGTAATTTTCAATGCTGTGCTTGAGTCTTGATACGTGAACGTAACATTTCGAGTTTTAATCGGCTCACCATTTTTCGAAACTGTTCCGGAAACAGTGATTCCTTTTTCGATTCCGAAATTGATTTCGAGTTGTTCTCCCATATTAATGGAAAATGATGCAAGTTCTTCAACAGAATTGGCTTCACTAAGAAGAATTATTAAATAACTCCCCGGAGCGATTTTTTCGATGCGATATTCACCGTTTTTGTCTGTTTTTGCAGTTTTTCTAACCTGTGTACCTGTAAGCTGGATTAAGACCGTTCGACCTTCAACAGGCGTTTCGTTTTCATCATATACCTTGCCGAAAACCGTCGAACTACTGCCAACCATATAAAACTTATACTCACTTTTGATTTCACCAACGAAATTCACGCTGGTTTTCACTTGCGGATAATCTTCATGCGAAATCCAGACATGTACGGTTTTTTTGGGCAGTCCTGAAATAGTGAATTTTCCTTCGCTGTCCGTTACTGTTGTTAGCTCTTTGGATTCGATGTAGGGAAAATCGAAGCTTTGGTCACCTGACTTGATTTTAATTGTGTCAGCAATGGAAACTTTAGCATTGGCAATTGGTTTATCTGTTTCCTGTTCAAGTACAATACCGGCTAGGGTAATTCCACTTGCTACAATAATCTCCACTTCTGTCGTTTTTCCTTTTTCAACCTGTATCTGCTCTTCAATTGTCTGAGCATAAGCATCGGAAACAATTTCGATTGCATATTTATTCTCAGAAAGATTATAAAACATAAACTCGCCGAGTTCGTTCTCAAAACTCTTGAATTGAGCAGCAATTTTGTCAACTGCATTTTGGTTTAATTCATCACTGTCAAGAAAACAACTGGCTTTGAATTTTGTAACAGGATTTCCTTCTTCATCCTTTACAAAACCATGTATTGCTCCACCAATTGTGAGTTCGAAATCTTTTTGCGTATCTTCACTGATTACTACCATTCCTCTGTAAGTCGCATAACCTTCGAGAGTAACTTGAATCCAATATTGACCTGATTTCAACCCTTTGATTTCGTAATTGCCGGCATCATCAGATTTCCCGGTTGCTGCTGCCAAACCCTGCCATGAATCTCCTGCAGCCTCGAGTAACACACAGTGAATTTCCTCACTTTCTAGATTTTTCTTTTCAGAATCATGGATATTGCCGAAAAGTCGGAAACCCGCCATAATCGTTTTTTCGACATATTTTTCATCGTCCTCGCCAAGTTGTATCAAACTGCTGGTGGCGAAACCGAAATTTTCTGCAAATGCTGCGATTTTGTACTTCCCTGAGATTATTTCTGTAAACTCGAATTTGCCGTCAGCATCAGCAGCAATTTCTTCGACTATTTTTGCATCTTTTGAGATTTCGCCTGCAAAATCCAGAAGTTGAATTTTGGAATTTGCTGCAGATTTTTGGTCTTCGAACATAACGATGCCATTAATCTTGCTTGTTCCCTTGTATTTGTTTTCGCTTTCATCGGGTTCAACAGCATCCTTCTCGTTATTATCCGGTTTATCGATATTTTCATCTGGTTTCTCAGTTGTTTTGTCTTCAGTTTTATTTGCGTCGTTATCATCTGATTCTTTTTTATCGGGAATTGTCTGAATCGGGACATTATCTCCATCTGTTGGTTTATCTTCAGATTGTTTCAATCTGTCGCTAGACAGAACCCAAACAAGAGAGATGGTAATAAGGGCGGAAATAAAAATAAATGCAGAAAACAAAATCTTCCGATTACGCATAATATTCTCCTTTGATAATTAGGCTTTGTCCCATAAGCATTTTGATTTTAATAATAATTGCTTTCGAGGTACTCATGCATGCAATGAAAATCATTCATTATGGAACTTACATTTATTGTACTTCTGATAAGTTAATCGGTTTGAATTTTAGCAATTACTTCAACAGCAAATATCCTACAAGTGCGATAAAACCTAACAACAAAAGAATAAGTAAAAGCAATTTTCCATGCTGTTTCTTTTGTATATCCTTTGGCAACATGCGAATTGGAAAAGGCTCAGCACATAAAGGACAAACCGTATGAAAAGTTGATTGAAGCTCAATTCCACATTTCGGATTTGGACATTTCATTGTTTTTTTTTCAATATTTAGATTGTCGAAACTCATATTAGGTACCAAATTTATATGATAAAAAGAAAAAATACACTCAATAATCACTTATTTTAGTGTTTATGCACTTTGCATCAAGCAAAACATTCTATATAATGACCGAAAATTTTTTATGGCTGTCTAGGAGAAAACTGCCGAATGCGCATATGCCAACTCGCTCTGAATCTTGACACTTCGTCGCAAGTAATACTTAAACTCTGCCGGAACTTAGGTCTTGACAATGTCAAAAGTCATCGCTCGAATATTAGCGATAACGAAGAATTAATGTTGCGTCAATTATATAGGGCGGAATACATGCCTGCGCCCAAAGCAGCTCCGGTTGCAGTTGCAGAAAAAGTAAAAACCGATGATTCTGTGCAAAAGAAAACTTCGCAACCAAAGTTTATAAAACCGGTCAAAAGAGCTGTTCATCCGCAAAGAATCGATGTTGACGGGCAAAAACCTAGAAGTACAACAATTAAGAAGCCGTTTATAAAAAAACGTGGCGAGTCTGATAACAGGCTACAGGGAGATAGAAAAACAGGCCGAGTTTCTTCATCAGAATCGAAGCAAGACAAAGATTATAATCAAGATACGCATCGGATTAAAAAGAAGAGAAAAGTAATTATTATCTCAGGTGAGTTGAAGAAAGTTGAGCTCAGAGACAAGGATTATGATAACAACAAGTTTAAGCCGAGGCGCGATTTTAAGGAAAATACCGAATTCAGAAAACCTGCCAAGATAAGCGGTTTCAAA
>JAIOTL010000143.1 GCA_021106775.1 Planctomycetota bacterium
CAGTAACAGAGGTTAAATATTGTTCTCTTTTCGATACCCACCAGCTATTTGCCGCAATTTCACGATTTTTTTTTACAATCCGAATTTCTTCGTCAACGTCCGTAATTACAGTCGTATCAGCATATTCCGTGCGAAACTCTTCAAGCTTTCTAATGTATTTCGAGAAGTTTTTACCGGAAAATTCGTCTCGAAGTGAGCGAAATTTACGCCCTGAAATCTTGTTACGCTTGATTTTGAGCTGTTCCTCCGTCGGCACAATCTGCTCAGGTGTTTCTTTTATCTTCGTCTCATCTTCAGATTTTATCTCTATATCCTTTGTTGAGTCTTCAGGTTTTGCCTCTTTGTCCTTTGGTAAAAGCGAATCATCATTGAAATACGTCTTCAAATACTTGTCATAAATCTCACGAAGATTGCCAAATTCCCACCACAAAGCACCAATGCCAGCAAAAAGAAAAATCATCGCGAATAACATAAATAAAATCATCGGTGACTTCTTTTTCTTTTCGCGATGCATAACAGTTTTACTTTTTTTCCGCTTCCCGCTGTAAGCCCTGAAATCAGTAAACCGAATCGGCACGAAGTCGTATTTTTCACGAATAGACTCAAGCTCTTCAGTGATTTCAAGCATGCTCTGAGGACGCATCTGTGGATTTTTTGCTGTCATACGCAGAATAAGATGGTCGATTTCCTGCGGAATATCGTGCAATTTCTTTCTAATCGAAGGAAATGGCGACTTTATGTGCTGAAACAATACTTGAATCGCAGATTCCCCTACATAAGGCACTTCCCCAGTAAGCATGTGATAAAAAGTAACACCAAGCGAATAAATATCGGTTGAGAATTTTAACTCCTGGTTTTGAGCCTGCTCCGGCGACATATAATAAGGTGTTCCGAGAATTGTTCCGCTTTGTGAAATCTGCATGTCCATTGACGCATCTGACGCTTTTGCCAGTCCGAAATCGGCAATTTTCACAACATTTTCATCGGTAATCATCAGGTTGTCAGGCTTAATATCGCGATGAATAATACCCTTGCGATGTGCTGCATATAGACCCTTGGCAGCCTGAATGATGTAATCGATTGATTCCTCTATTGTCAGGCGTCCCTTATTTTTTATTTTATCCTGAATCGAATCACCCTCAACCCACTCCATTTCAATAAACAGTCTGTCCCTGTCGTTATCAACGTTGTGAACCTTAACAATATTTTGATGGTCAAGTGCCGCTGCTGATCTTGCTTCCCGAATAAAGCGCAATTCTTGCTCTTTTTCCTTTGTCAGATTCTGGTGCAGGACTTTTACAGCACGCGGTACGTTAAGATTCAGGTGTTTCGCTTTGTAAACAGCTCCCATACCTCCTTGTCCGACTTTTTCTACGATTTGCAGGTTTTTATTGATTATATCGTTAGGGAAAAGTACGTCTGTGTCATTTCTATCCTCGGAAACCAACAGTGCTTCAGTCTCAAAGATGTCAAGAACCTCTGTTCCCTTCTGGTGCGCATTATCTTTTACAAGCTTGCCTTCACGTTTCGTAAGAATCTCCAATGCTTCACTTCCACAATTCGGGCATATTAACGGTTTTTGATAATCTGTGTCTTTTACCTGAAATTTATGCTCGCATCGCTTGCATTGCAGCCATGAACTAAGGTAATTCTTTCGTAATGTCTCAATCTGTTCTGGCGTTAAAATTTGGTGTTTTCTAATCCAATCAATGAAATTCATCTTCGGATTAATCTGAATCTCCTGCTGATATGCCTGTAAATACTTGTTTTGCTTCTTTACCGAGATGAAATCCTTTGCAACAGCAATATTCGAGATAATTCTTACTCTGAGCATAGAATTCTCCAACTTATAATGTGTATCGAATGCAATCTTATAAATTATATTGTATTTAAGATTGAAGTGGGCTGAAATCTTTTTTGTCTTTTATTATGAAAATACGATGTTGCAGCATTAATTTAACACCAGCTATTTTTGCGGTGGTTGATTTTGCGGTGGTTGATTTTGACTGAGCTCAATCTTTTCAACAATAACTTTCACAATGCTCAATAATGCATCATCAATCCAGAGTTCGAGATGATAAACACCTGGATGCGGTATCGGAAAAGGCGGAATATCGATAATTACTTCGATATTTCTGTTGTTCTGTGCTTTTTTTACCGGAAATTTTGGGCTTTCAAACAAAACTGACAAATCTTCGAGATCGACGTACCGCAGAGTGATTTCGGCATCGTTAAGCAATTCAGCAACATTAATGTATGTTTTTGTCGGCTTGTGAAACATTGACGGGAACACCGATGAGCTAATCATATTGAAAGTACCAACAATTGAAAATTTTCGATGATTCACACCTTGATAAACATCGTCAGCAAGAATGAAAGCTTGTAGAACCGGCATTTGTTTCAAAATATTCTCTCAAAATAGTTATGAGCATAATCTAATACATCGGAATTTTTCAATACTCAAACCATAACATATATTGAATTTTTTACCTATTCCGTTAAGCCGACTTCAATTTTATTTACACAGATTTTGCGAATACCTTCTTTTGCTGGTACCGGAATCTCGTCGCCTTTTTGTGCTCCTAGCATTGCAAGGGCAAGAGGTGAATTGTATGAAACAATCATGTTTTCAACGTCAATATCCCAGGTGCAACCAACGATTGTCAGGAATTCCTCAATATCTGTTCCAACCTGATTGAATGTAACCTTTGTACCTATTGCAACAGTTGCATTACTGATGTTTTCTGCTTCAAGGAGTACATGATTCTTCAAATCTTCGCGCAATGCCTGAAGTCTTTGCTTTGTCTGAATGTCCCTTTCACGGGCAGCATCAAGTTCCGCATTTTCTGAAATATCACCCAGTTCAAGTGCTGCACCAATCGCTTTCTGTATTGCAGGTATCTCATCAGACTCAATCTTTTTAACAATCTTGGTAAGTTTTTCTAAACCTGTTGGCGTAATGTAAAGCTTTGATTCATCTATCATCGGCAGAGCACGTGTTATTGATTTCTGTTTGAACTGCTTGAAAGCATTTTTGATTTCGCTTTTGAGTTTGGTTTTCGCAATTTCCCCTAGAACTTCAGTCCTGTTAACATGATTGTAGAGATGGTCAGCTTCTGCTTCTTTAATGTTATTGAGCAGGAATTTCAGAAGAGACAGCTTGGGGTCTGCAACAAGGTTTTTTAGCTTGGTCAAACTTGCTTTCGCCTGCTTATCACCACGAAGCTGCGAATGATGCAATCTGAACGCCAAATTAAGCAGTAAATCAAACAAGTGATACACTTCCCCTGCACGTGCTACGTTCTTTTTAGCCTTCGAGAATATCTGCTTCACGTACCAGATGAAGTTTTCGGGATATTTGTCATAATTCAGAATCAGTTCATTACCTGCTTTTTCGAAAATTTCGATCTTATTATCCTTATCGCATACTTTCATAGATTCTTCCCAAAGAGTCTGAGAAGTCTTGAAGAAACAACTGTAAAGAATATCATCCCATTTTTTTTCATACCAAGTTTTTAGATTTTTGAACAATTTCTTCTGGAATGCAGATATTTGTAGTTTTGCAATACTGTCAATGATCTGTTCAATTTCATCATTTTCATCGAAGCAATCTTCAATCGTTATTGGCAGTACAATCTGCAATTTCTCGAATTTGGATTGAATCTCGGACAACAGCATAACTGCGCCGATAATCGGAGTTCCCTTAGTTTCGACATTTTGCTCAATAAGTTTCGTGAAAAAATCGGAGATTTCTTCTAAAAATGCGGGATTGTGGTCGTAATCGACTGTATTGGCGAATGCATCGTATCCCAGCACGAGTTTTTCCTGCCAACCCTGCGCACGTTTGAATTTATTCAAAGCGACATCTTCATAATGCTTGGCTTCTTCGGTTACCGTATATTTCGGATTTCCGCCTGAACTTATCTGCAAATGAACATCAGTCAGCGCATCTTTTTTCAACTTGTGTAGAAATTTGTTCCATTCTTTGTTGGCAAGGATGTCAGGCACAATTCGCGCTTTAATGTCTTTTTGTGAAATTTCAATCTTTTCTGATTCGAGAATCATTTTCACAACTTCAACCTGATTGCTTTTGCACAATTCACGCAGTTCTTCCAGTCGTGTCTTCTTCCAAACGAGAAAATGACCGCTGTTGAGCTTTTCCAGCATTTTACTGGCGGCTTTTAATTTAA
>JAIOTL010000465.1 GCA_021106775.1 Planctomycetota bacterium
AAAGCATGTCTGTCAATGGTGTAACCGACACAAAACCTTGATTTATCGCTTCCTGGTCAAACAAAAGCTCTGGTAATTCCTGGAATCTCTTGTCTTCAGGCTGGTCAGCAACTTTTGATAATCGTTCGAAGTTGAAATGTCTGACACCTTCCTCCCCGTCAACGAAAATCTCCCTAAAAGTGTCGCTGCGATGATAACCCGACAGAAGCGTGTATTTCGTTCCGTTAAAAACATTGCTTGGGTTCCGTAAATCCACAGAATCATAATCTTTCAGAGACGGAAAATTAACATTCAGACAGAAATTACCGAGATCAGATTTTAACGTAGTCTGAACGAATTTGACAATCCAGTCTTCGAGATAATTTGGATTGCGCAATTGCGTGCCGACCTGCGAGAAAGCGAGGCTCAGAATCCCCATGGAATACGCTTCAAGCGCGAGATTAGCGTTGCCGGAGTAAAAATCATCATGTCCAAGATTCGCACCACGATTTATTCCAGCAAGCACAAGGTCAAACTGCAAATCCCTGTAAATCGTCATCAGAGCAACACAAAGTGCATCAATGGGTGTTCCTTCAGCAACGACCGCGCCGTCCGCCCAGTCAATTTCAGGCTCGCGAATCTTCAAAGATTCAGAAAAAGTAACTTTGCGCGATGCACCAGAATAATTCACTGCAGGTGCAGCAACGTAAACTTCATCTGCAAGTCTTTTGGCGGATTTCGCAAGAAGTTTCAAGCCCGCAGCATCAAAGCCATCGTCGTTGCAGATTAGTATTCTCATGTTATTTCGCAGTTGTAAGGTAAATTAAATCGGTTTTTTTAACGGTTTCCTTCTTCAAGACCGGAATCGCAATCATTTTATCAAGTTGCAGACAAAATTCGATGTCCCTAAGCACTTCTTCGGCAACACCTTCAAGAAAATATGCCAGCGTCTCCCGCATTTCCTTCATGAACGCATCCTTTTCGATGGTTTCACCTTCAAGGGCTTTCTGGAAATAATCCGCCAGCAGCTCGTTATGTGGCGCGATTTTCTCAAATTCCGGGTCGCCAACAACAATCAACACAACTTTCGATGGATTTAGCGATTTGACATGTTCGATTACAGCATTGGCGTTAATCAAACCACCTACAATCACGGTTTTTGCTGCCTCAAACGAACTCAGCAAAATCTTCGTCTGCCAATTTCCATAAATCGAAGCAAATTTTTCACCCTTAAACTCATCAGATGCGACAAATGTCGGTGAAATTCTATATCGAACTATCGGTTCATTTTTTGTGATTATGTCGGTATAGGGTTTCGCTGATTTGTACTTAACATCATCGCTGCCTTCGTAGCTTTCAGTATATTGCTCGATAAAGCTGAAAACCGGATATTGCACGCCAACCAGCTTTCTATTCTTGATATATTCAATTTCATTATCGAACAGGTAAAGACGTTCAACTCCTGCGGTAAGTGCAGCAGCTTGCGTGGCAGTGCTTCGCATCACATCGCAAACGATTATAACATCAGCACTTGGAATATAATAATCACCGACAAGAGATTGTTTGACAATCTGCATTCCAAACTCCCATTATGTTGGTCGAGGGGAATATCAGATTCTATACGATATGATGGTCTGTTCAACTCAAATTTCAGTTTTCCGATGAAATAATTATCTAAAAATATCCGAGAATATCATGCGATGTAAAAATCTGTCGGGATATCGCGAAATGTCGGATTGATTTTAATGTCCCGCAGGTTTGCATCAGGTTTCATGCCATCATTTAGCGTCTGCATCGCAAGTTCCATATGATTGCTGTCCTTTGAGACGTGAGAACACAGAACAGTGTGCATTTTCCTGGGATTTACCTGCTGCATAGTTTTCAGAGCGTCAAAATTGGAGAGATGTCCCACAGAAGAATTTATACGTTTTTTGAGAAAAGACGGGTAATTACTGGTTTTCAGCATGTGCGGGTCATAATTTGTTTCGAGCATGAGAATATTGGAACGGCAAATTTCGTTAGCGATATTTTTTGTCATGCGACCAAGATCGGTAACAATGCCGACCTGATTTTTGCTGTTGCTTACAAAATATACAACACTACCACGAATATCATGCGAAGATTTTCGCGTTTTCACGATTAGTGAGTTGAAGCGCGAGTCGGTGTCAACATCGACAGCCTGGAAAACTTTTACTGAGCAACGAGGGAAATTTCCGCAGCGGAAGGTCTCTTTTGTTGCAAGAACAGCGAAATCATTGTGTTTGAGGAGCATCGGTAGGTGTTGAACGTGGTCGTTGTGTGCGTGCGTTATAAAAATCGCGCTGATTTCATCCAACTCGACGTCAATTTCCGCCAGTGCTTTCTTCACCCGGGTGCGTGAAATCCCAGCATCTACAAGGATTTTGTCGCTGCCATGCTCAATATACGTACAATTTCCACTTGAGCCCGAGCCGATAACCATCAGTTTAATATCGGTTGTTTTCTGCCTGGAATCAGTGTAATCAAAGAGGTTCATAGATTTCCTTCAGGCTAGGTTGTGTCAAGAAACAATTGATGGGTGTCATTCCTGCGAAAGCAAGAATCCAGACATTACATTGAATATCGCAAATTCTGGATTCCCAATCAAGTTGGGAATGACACTAAAACTATTTTTCAAACACAGTATAATGTATAATTTATCATGTATATGTTATAAATTATTTCGCAGCCTCGGTGAACTTAAAAATCTTATTTTGTACAACATTCGATGAGTCGGTGAAATTCACCACAACTATTAACATTTTTCGCTTTTGAAATAAGAAAATGCCAGAATCATTTATTGCAACCGCATTCGGGACATTAATTTGTAATATATTCGTCGGTTTTTTATCGGTAAAATCAAGTATTTGAAGCGTGAGTTGTGTTTTTGCAGTTTCGGACTTGGTCAGAATAATCAGCGTATTTCCTGAGTTTGTGAAGGAGTATGCAATTAAATTACCTTCAAAAGCTGAGAAAATTTCACTTTTAAAAGGAACATTGCTGGAGTAATCAGCAGTTTTCAACATTTTGTATTTGTATTCCTGCATAACCAACAACCTGTACAAATCCTTGTTATCAATAAGAATTCGAGCATCTGAAAACGAGTTTTTCGGGAATTCGAATACGGATTCTAAATTGTAATTTTGTTCATCACGTTGAAGATTCAGGATTTCAGAAAAAATATCGTCTTTAATCGAGTATGTGAATAAAAAGGTAAAATTATTACAAACGCCATTGACATCAATAATTTCGGCATCGCAAGCGGGATGAGAGATTTTCTCAAGATTGATTATTTCATCTGAAAAAGTTACGATATTGCAGTACTTTTCGTGCGCAATAAATAATTTTTGTTCTGCATCGTCCAGAATAAAACCGGAGTAATACGCTTTTGGTAGAGTCAGTTTATGATGAATCTTTTGATCTTGAATCTCGGCAATATCGAGTTTTTCGGGATATTGCATAATTACAAAACGTACTGATTGGTGTATCAGCAGGTTTTCGCAATCAAACAACGATGTGTCATTTGAATTTGCTGAAAGCTGGGCGATAAGTTGAAGTTGTTTTTCTGTCAAAAATGTGGGTTCTGATGTTTTCAACTCGGGTAATTTGTAGATTTTGTCGGCTGAATACGCATAAATGTTGCCATTTTGTGCCGTTAGGATTTTCAGGTTTCCCGAAACTGTAAGGTCAGACATATTTTGCAGCATAGACTTGAAATCAATTTTTTCGTCGGGATTATTGTTGGTTGAAGCATTTTTTCGCTCATTTTCCACAAAATGCTTCTGAGTGAAGTACAGAGCGACGGCGATTAAAATCAGAAGCATTGCTGTGAAAGTGTAAAGTGGGTTCAATCGTTTGGCGGGTAAATTCTCGACAACTTCTGGGTTCCGATTGCCCAAATTTTGATTAATCTTAAATAATCTGTCGTGAATTTCGTTCATGCTTTCGGGGCGATTGTCAGGCTCTTTCTCAGTCATCTCGATAATGAGACTCTCAAGATCTTTCGGACTTGTCGGGTTTACAAGCCTTGGTGCCTTTATTTCGTTGTTAAGATGTTCATAAAGAATCGCCTCAACGGTGCCCGTCTCGAACGGAAGCCTGCCAGTACAAAGCTGATATGCAGTTATGCCGAACGAGTAAATGTCGCTTTTTATCGATGGTTTCTCACCGCGAATCTGCTCAGGTGCAGAATATGCGGGAGTTCCCTTGAATGTTCCGCTTATGTGTTCTGCACCAGGTGGTAATTGTGGATTGCGGATTTTAGCGAGCCCGAAATCAGCAACCTTCAGCACATTTTTGCTTGAAACCAGAAAATTGTCCGGTTTTATATCACGGTGGATAATTCCCTTGAGATGCGCCTGTTCCAACCCCATGCAAGCCTGCAACAAATAATCGACCGCCTGCTCAAGCGGGAGCGAACCTTCCAGATGCAGCATTTTATTCAGGTCGATTCCATCAATAAGCTCTGTAACGAGAATAATATTTCCGTTGATTGCGCTGTCGCGGAAGCCGCTGTTTGCGCTGTTGCGGAAGCCGCTGTTTTCAATGGTTTTAATGAGTCTTAGCACATTCTCATGCTTTATCGACCGTAGAATTAGTGCTTCCTGCAAAAATCTTTGTCGGTATCTTTTATCGTTTTTGAACAGGTTTTTCGGGAATTTCACGACAACTTCAGAATTATCAGCAAGATTGGTGGCATGAAAAACCTCGCTGATTGCACCTTCACCGATTTTTTCACCGATTAAATAACCATCGACAGTTTGACCGGGATAAATTTCAAGCTCATCAACAATCGCCACATCCGAAGAATCACAGTGCGGACATATGACATCATCGGTATCAGATGAAAAAGTCTTTTTACAATTGCTGCATCGATATTTCACAAGTTCCTACAAAAATCCTAATGCAATTATATCTTTTCAATCACAAAAAAAAATCCTCAGCATTTCACCGAGGAATTTTAAAGGTTTCGTCATCTCAATTTGAATTTTTATCTCACATTGTTGAACCAAACCTAATGGTTTGTAAAACTTGTTACGTCAAAACAGTCGAACGATTATTTGCTTGTGGAAACTTCACCGCCAGCAGCACGAATCCGGTCTTCGGGTCTGAAATGGATTCTTTCTTCGAAATGCTCGCCTTCGTCAGGTCTCGGTCCATAATTGTACGTTGACAAAACCTCATAATTTTGCCTGATTGTTTTCGCATGGCTAATTCCTCGTTGAACCATGTGCCGACGTGCGTAATGCTGCGAAACAACTGCCAGATTATTGATATTATCTGCAGCGTTGTCGAATCTCTTTATATCGTATGTTGAACGACCTTTTGGAAACATACTTTTCAGGTCAAGTGCATAAACCTGCAGATTCTCAGCATGTTCATATGCAAAATCGAAATGCTCTCTCTGCATACATTTCAAAAGCTCAAGCGATGTAAAATCAATAACTGCGATGAGTTCTTTCAGATTCGTGTATTCTGTTCTCAAATCTGTGGGATTAAGCACGCGTTGTGTTGACCGACAGCCGATTGCTAAGACTGCAAGTACTATTAACAAACTCACAAAGATTTTTACTTTTATTGAAGCCGCTATTTGCGCTGCCGCTGAAGCCACTGTTTTCATCATCAATACTCTCCTTAGGGAAGCGGGGATTCGTACATACTAAGTAAGTATGGTTTCAAGTCAATGATTTTATTCATTTATCTTATTACATCTGTTAAGGAAATCGATACAATCTATCCGTAAGTAATATAATCTATTGAAAGTGCGAAACCAATTTATGATGAAAATATTAAGCGGTGAAAAACAAGGTTTTCTGTCTTGTTTGGTCAGAATTGTTCTGCTGCCCTTTTTGCTTATTTATTTTATTGTGATTTATATCAAACTTTTGATGTACAAATTCGGGTTATGCCGACAGAAACGCGTTGAGGGTGTGCGAATCATCTGCGTTGGTAATCTGTCTTCCGGTGGGACAGGGAAAACGCCTGCGGTGGTGTATCTGACGAAATTATTGCTTGGATTTTCGCAAAATATTGCTGTTGTTTCGCGCGGATACCGAAAAAACAAAGATGAAATGTTAAATGATGAGGGCATGCTTCTGAAATCGATTTTTCCGAATGTTTTGCAGGTTCAGAATCCTGACAGATACAAAGCATGCTGTGAAGCCAAAGATGCAGGTGCTGAAACAATCATTCTCGACGACGGTTTTTCGCATCTACAACTTGCCCGAGACGTTGATATTGTTTTAATTGATGCCACTAGACCGTTTTCGAACTTTGAGTTGTTACCTCGCGGAATGCTTCGGGAACCGCCAAATTCGCTAAATCGAGCATCAGCCGTCATAATTACCCGTTCGAATCAGGTTTCCACGAAAAATCTCCAGCGTTTGACAAATTCGGTTAAAAGATATTCGAGGAAAAACGTGAAAATTCTGCTTGCTCAACATAAACCAACAGGTTTTCAAAAAGTTATCTCCGAAAAAGAAAACAAACACGTGCTAAATTCGATCGCTGATGCTGACTTCAAGGACTTTTCAGACAATATGAAAAAAAATATCGGAAAGTCTGTTTTCCTTGTCTCAGGTATCGGCAATCCCGATTCTTTTCGAGAAACCTGCAATGAAACAAACCTGAAAATTGCTGGCGTAAAAGAATTTCCCGACCATTATAATTACACTCTTACGGATGTTTTGAATATCACTTCATTGGCACAATCAGAAGGTGCTGAGATAATTGTTACAACAAGCAAAGATGCTGTTAAACTTTCAAAACTTGACCTTGAGCAATCTCTGCCGATATACATTCTTGAAATCGAGTTCTCTCTTTCTCCTTCCGAGGATGAAAACCTCAAAAATCTAATTGTTTCATAGATTACTTAAATTTATTGAAAGAGTTTTATCAATAGTCATTTATATGTTATAAATCTATTGCGGATGTAACTTTGCGGGATGATATGTTCAGTTGAATAGACAAAGTTTGCCTAATTTGACTGAAAAAATCCAAAATTGTAAATTCTGTTGCTCGTGTTAAAAGAATTGTAATAGTTCTTGCAGGCAAGATATATGAAGAAAAAGACCATTATTGCTGCTACAAATAACAACGAAACTTACGATTTCATTTTAAATATTACATATGCTTTTGAGCATTGGAATCTAAAACGTTTGGGAAGCGATGCCGACATAAATCAGCATGTTTTGCGAAAAGATGTTGACCTTCTCATAATCGATTCGGAGTATATAACACCGCAGGTTCAAGAAATCTTATTGTCTCCAAAGAATAAAACACATTACATCGTAATACTCAGGGAATCAACCGATATTGAAGCCCTGAGTTGGATTCACAAAGGGGCGTGCGGCTTCCTCCATGAGCCTACTTCAGAAGTCTCTGAAGAATCCGCGACTTTTGTCATAAAATCCATATTCCGCTGCTCGAAAGTTAAACCGGAACGACTAAAGCAGATTAGCTGTCAACAACATTCTGATAGC
>JAIOTL010000232.1 GCA_021106775.1 Planctomycetota bacterium
CTCATTATCATCGAAATCCTCAGCATCTTCAGGCTCAAGATTGGAAATATCGACCTTGCAGCCGATGTCTCCGCCGATGCACATCTCAGCCAGTGTAATCGCCAACCCGCCCTCAGAACAGTCATGCGCAGAACGAATCAGACCTTCGCGGATTATCGACTCGACAAACTGAAAATTGTTCAGAGCCTCGTCAAATCGGACTTGTGGCACGGAATCGGATTCAATTCCCAGCATAGAATAAAGTTGAGACCCGCCAAATTCAGAATACGTCTTACCAACGAGCAAAACAACCGAGCCTTTGTTCTTGAAGTCTGAAGTTACAATGGATTTCACGTCGTCGATCACGCTGACACCCGAAACAAGAAGCGTCGGAGGAATCGAGATGATATTTCCGTGGGCATCTTTGAACTCGTTGTTGAGTGAATCTTTTCCGGAAACAAACGGCGTGCCGAACGCCATGGCAGCATCGTACAGCCCTTGAGACGCCTTGACGAGTTTGCCAAGCTGCTCAGGTTTGTTGCAGTTGCCCCATGAGAAATTGTCCAGAATCGCCATTCTTTCGAGTGTTCCGCCAACACAAATGGAATTGCGGATGCACTCATCGACAGCACATGCCGCCATCCAATACGGATCAACCGCGCTGAACTCCGGGCATAAACCGTTGCTGACAACAATTGCCTTGTCCCGTTCGATAATCGGCTTGATAACCGCAGCATCGGACGGACCGTCCTTTTTCACGCCAACGAAAGGTTTCACAACAGAACCGCCCTGCACTTCATGGTCGTACATGCACACAATCGCTTCCTTCGAGGCAATTGTCGGGAGACTCAGAAGTTTGTGCAGAAGTCCGGTGTATTGTTCAGCGACGGGAATCGGGCTGTTTTCAAGCTCAGGTTTGTTCCAGAACGCTTCACGAGTGTTGCGCGGAAGCCCCTTGTGCAAAAATTTCATGCTGATTTCAGCAACTTCGATTCCGTCATATGTAACGAGTAATTTTCCTGAATCGTTAAATTCGCCAATGTCTGTCGCTTCGACGTCTTCCTGCTTGCAAATTTCCATGAATCTGGCAACTTTGTCTTCGGGAACTGAAAACACCATTCGCTCCTGAGCCTCGGAGAGCCAGATTTCCCACGGTGAAAGACCTTGATATTTCAGCGGCACATCCTTAAGCTCGATGTGAACGCCCGTATCTTCGCCCATCTCGCCGCATGCACTTGACAAACCACCCGCGCCACAATCGGTAATTGCGTTGTAAAGCCGTTCGTCACGCGCCTTCAGGAGAACATCGAGAAGCTTCTTCTCCTCAATAGGATTGCCAATCTGAACTGCACCTGAGGAAGTTTTCTCAGACTCGTTATCGAGTTCGCGCGATGAAAACGTCGCACCACCGAGTCCGTCTCTGCCCACACGACCGCCAGCAACGATAACTTTATTGCCAGGTTTTGCTTCTTTTTCAATCATATCTCGCGGGATAACTCCGACGCTGCCTGCGAAAACCAGCGGATTGCCACGATAATCGTCGTGAAACACAAGCGCACCGTTGCTGGTTGGAATTCCCATGCGATTGCCATAATCTCTGACACCTGCAACAACACCCTTCATTATGCGCAAAGGATGCAGAATGCCCGAAGCAATATCTTCACGAGGAAAATCTGGCGGTGCAAAGCAAAAAACATCTGTGTTCATAATCGGTTTCGCGCCAAGTCCCGTACCCATGATGTCCCGGATAACGCCCCCGATGCCAGTACCAGCACCACCGTAAGGTTCAAGCGCGCTCGGATGATTATGCGTCTCGACCTTGAAAGCTATGCCGTAATCGTCATCAAGCGCGATAACTCCCGCATTATCCTTGAAAACAGACAAACACCAGTCCTTGTCAAGTTCTTCTGTTACCCGAAATACGGTCGTTTTAAGCAGATTGTCTATCGTCGATTTCTCGCCGGTTTCATCGGTATATTCAATAACCCCCGTCATTGTCTTGTGTTTACAATGTTCAGACCAGGTTTGCGCGATTGTCTGAAGCTCAACGTCCGTCGGCTGACGCCCGACTTCTCGGAAATAATCCTGAATCGTCCGCATTTCGTCTATGTTCAACGAGAGCGATGCATCCTTATTCAAATCTATAAGCTGAGAGTCGTTCATCGCTAAAAACTTATCGATTTCCATGCGTTCAAAACTGTATTCGTTGCCGTGGATTAAGGTTTTAACCGGCTCATCAGAATACAGGATTTCTTCTATTGTGTCATTTGCGAGTGTTCTGTTTGCGAAATTCTTCAGCATTTCTGGTTTAATTTCACCGAAAAAACAATATTTTTTCGCATATGCAACTTTATCAATCGTCACATTAAGATTTTCTGCACCCCTGATAACTGAAGCTTCCACAGTCTCCATAACCCCCGGCTTCTTGCGTACAACAACAATTTCAGCATCCTCAGGCATAGGAATCGGAAGTTGAGCCTCTGTTATCTCATATTGCTCAATAATTTCGTCGCAAAGCAAAGTTTTACAAAGGTTTTCGACAGCTTTATATTCAATCGCTTCCGCTTCCAGAAAATATTGTCGTCTGGTTTCGATTGTAACGTTTTCGACTCCGAATTCGGTAAGCGAAGCGTTCAAAGCACGTGATTCGCCATCGTATTCACACTTCTTATAACTGATTTCAACACGCCAAAGCATGGTCAACTCCGATGAGATTTCAAATACTTATAACATAAAGTCAGTTAACTGACAGTTGAAAAAGTCATTTCCAGCCTTGCTGGTTTATATTTTCAACACTTTCAATAGGGCATGTAAACATGCGTTCTTTTTTGACCTGTCAAGCTGTTCTCAAGAGCTTAACAAGCTGTTTGCAAAAAATAGGCTGAAAACCTGATGTCCTATTGTAAATGCTTGATTAAAAGCAGGTTTACCTGTTGAATGCAATCAACTTCTTCTGGAATTTTCTCCTGTTTTGCTGAAAAGTCTGGCTACATAACGGATAGCGAAAAATATCACCAGAATATTACATAGAATGGCGATAATTCCAATAAAATGTGCATTTGATGTAAAAAGTCCTGCAAATGTGTTATATCGTGGGAAAAACCCAATAGTAAGTGGAAAAGCAGCAATGCTGAGAATGAAAAAAGATAAAATCACCGAGAATTTTGTGCTTCTGACGTTAATCGGGATTGAATTGTCAGCTTGCTCACCGCTTTCTCTCCCAAGAATCATGAACAGACAGGACGTACAAACAAAGGCGGAAACAGTGAACACGGTGACGACTTGCAGGGCGGTTGTGCTGTTTTGTCCGATTAGATTCAGCGCGAGAATGCCGAATGCAAACTGGTTATCAACTAGACGGCGCTTGATTTCGCTCACGTCGGATGCG